>JBEOKH010000265.1:0-7847 GCA_040275625.1 Thauera sp.
CGCGCGCGGCGCAACCACACGCTGCGCGTCGCCGTCTCGGGCACGTCGGCGGCCTCGATGCGCGGTGGCAGCCAGCGCAGGCCGAGCAGGATCAGCACCGTGGTCACGGTCTCCACCATCAGCTGGGTGAGCGCGAGGTCGGGCGCCGACAGCCACAGGAAGGTGGCCGCCGTGACGATGCCGGTGCCGCCGATCAGGGTCAGCGCCGCGAGGCGGTGGTATTTCGCCATCCACGCCCCGGCGAGCGCGCAGCCGCCGCCAATCAGCCAGAGGCCGGCGAAGAGGGGGTCGATGCCCTGCAGCGGGATGTTCGGCCACGCCGGCGGTGCGCCGGCGAGCAGCATCGGCACCGCCAGCAGCATCAGCATCAGCAGCAGCAGTTGCGGCTGCTGGCGGGTGGTGCCGAGGCGCTGCACCAGCCAGCCGGCGCCGCGGGTGAGCTGCAGCAGCGCGCTCTCGAAGGCCTGCGCCCCGCTCAGGCGGTGGATCAGCGGCACCTGCGTGCGCTCGCGCAGATCGAAGTGGCGGCGCAGCACGATATAGAGCAGCACGCCGCCGCCGAGCGCGACCAGGCTCATCGCCAGCGGGACGTTGAAGCCGTGCCACACCGCGAGGTCATAGGCCGGCGCCTGCGCGCCCAGGGTGGCGACCACCGCGACGTGCAGCAGCGGCTCGATGCTGATCGCAGGCGCGATCCCCACCACCAGGCAGGTCAGCACCAGCAGCTCGACCGGAAAGCGCATCCAGCGCGGCGGCTCGTGCGGCTCGCGCGGCAGCCCTTGCGCCGGCGCGCCGAAGAAGATCGAGATGAAGCGCAGCGAGTAGGCCACGCTGAACATGCCCATCGCCACTGCGGCGTACGACATCCACCAGTTGCGGTCGCCGCCCACGTGCAGGGTCTCGGCGAAGAACATCTCCTTGGACAGGAAGCCGTTCAACAGCGGTACCCCCGCCATCGCCGCACTGGCGACGATGGCCAGCGTGGCGGTGATCGGCAGCTTGTGGCGCAGGCCGCGCAGCACGCGCAGGTCACGGGTGCCGGTCTCGTGGTCGATGATGCCGGCGGCCATGAACAGCGAGGCCTTGAAGGTGGCGTGGTTGAGGATGTGGAAGATCGCCGCCACCATCGCCAGCGGCGTGCCGATGCCGATCAGCACGGTGATGAGGCCGAGGTGGCTGATCGTCGAGTACGCCAGCAGGCCCTTGAGGTCGTGCTGGAAGATGGCGATGAAGGCGCCGAGCAGCAGCGTGCACACCCCGGCGCCGCCGATGATCCAGGTCCATTCCGGGGTGCCGGCGAGCGCCGGCCACAGGCGCGCGAGGAGGAACACACCGGCCTTCACCATGGTCGCCGAGTGCAGGTAGGACGACACCGGCGTGGGCGCCGCCATCGCGTGCGGCAGCCAGAAGTGGAAGGGGAACTGCGCGCTCTTGGTCAGCGCGCCGAGAGCGACCAGCACCAGCGCGGGCAGGTACAGGACGTGGGCGCGGATCTCGTCGCCGGCGGCGAGCACGACGTCGAGGTCGTAGCTGCCGACGATGTGGCCGAGCACCAGCACCCCGGCCATCAGGCACAGGCCGCCGGTGGCGGTCACCGTGAACGCCATGCGCGCGCCGCGGCGGGCGTCGGCGCGATGGTGCCAGTAGCCGATGAGCAGGAAGGAGGTGAGGCTGGTCAGCTCCCAGAACACCACCAGCTGCACCAGGTTGCCCGACAGCACCACGCCCAGCATCGAACCCATGAAGGCGAGCAGGAAGGAGAAAAAGCGCGGCACCGGGTCCTGCGGCGACATGTAGTAGCGCGCATACAGCACGACCAGCAGGCCGATCGCCAGCACCAGCATCGCGAACACCCAGGCCAGGCCGTCGACCCGCAGCACGAAGGAGAGCCCTTTTGCCGGCAGCCAGGCGAACTCCTCGCTTACCACCTCGCCGGCGGCGATGCGCGGGAAGAGGGCGCCGGCGACGACCAGGCCGCAGGTCGCCACCGCGATCGCCAGCCAGGATTCGCGGTTGCGGGCGTTTTGCGGCATCACGGCAGCGAGGATGCTGCCGAGGAAGGGGACGAGGACGAGGGAAGAAAGCAGCATCAGGTCTTGGTCAGGTGGCGGGGCAGGTGGCCAGCGTCAGGGCGCGAGCCGGGTGGCGAGGAAGTCGATCAGCACCCGCACCCGGTGGGGCAGGTAGCGGTTGCTCGCCAGCATTGCATGGATGCCGAGCGGCGGCGGCGCGAAGCCTTCGAGTATCGCTTCGACCGCACCGTTCGCAAGATAGTCGTCGACGATGAAATCCGGCTGCATGGTGATGCCCAGCCCTTGTGCCGCGGCTTGCATCAGTGCGTCGCCGTTGTTGGCCTGCAGGCGAAAGGCCAGGTGCATGTTTTCCATGTGGCCGTCGATCATGAACGCCAGCGGGCGGTTGCTGGCCTTGGCCGAATAGCCGAGGCAGGCGTGCGCTGCGAGCTCGGACGGGTGCGTGGGGCGGCCGTGGCGCGCCAGGTAGGCGGGCGAGGCCACGGTGATCAGGCGACTCGTGCCGAGCTTGCGCACCACGTCGCCCGGTGCGTGCCCTGGCGCGATGCGGATTGACAGGTCGATGCCTTCGTCGATGAGGTCGATGTGGCGGTCGGTGAAGTCCAGCGCGAGGCTGATCTCGGGGTAGCTCGTCTGGAACTCGGGCAGCAGCGGGGCGATGCGCTTGAGCCCGTAGCTCAGCGGCAGGCTGATGCGCAGGTTGCCGCGCGGGGTCAGGCGCGCCTCCATCACGTCGGCCTCGGCGGCCTCGACCAGATCGAGGATGCTGCGGCACTTGTCGAGGTAGCTGGCGCCGGCGCTGGTCAGCGTCAGCTTGCGGGTGGTGCGTACCATCAGCTTGACGCCGAGGTGCTCCTCCAGCGCCGCGATCTGGCGGGTGACGACCGAGCGCGCCAGCCCGAGCTGGCTCGCCACGGCGGCAAAACTGCCGAGATCGGCCACCCGCACGAAGAGCTGCATTGCATCGAGTCGGTTCATTGTTGCAATGATGGCAATTGTGATTTGTCGATTGTCGCCTATTTCGTTCATTGAGCGAGGTCTAGAGTGTAGTCATCGCAAGCGCACGGACTTCGGTCCGCGCCGATCGCCAGAGGACATCCCGACATGAACGCTCACTACACCGCTACCGCCAAGGCCCTGCACTGGGTCATCGCGGTGCTCATCTTCGGCATGCTCGGGCTGGGCTTCTACATGACCGGGCTTGACCTGTCACCGACCAAGCTGCAGCTGTTCTCGTGGCACAAGTGGGCGGGCGTCACCGTGTTCGTGCTCGTGGTGGTGCGCCTGGCCTGGCGGGTCACCCATCGTCCGCCGGCGCTGCCCGACCACATGCCGGCGCTGGAACGCCTCGCCGCGCACGCCGGTCACCATCTTCTGTACGTGCTGATGTTCGCGATCCCGCTGACCGGTTGGCTGATGAGTTCGGCCAAGGGCTTCCAGACCGTGTGGTTCGGCGTGCTGCCGATCCCTGACCTGCTCGCCAAGGACAAGGCAGTCGGCGACCTGCTGCAGACGGTGCACCTGAGCCTCAACGTCGTGCTGATCGCCGTGCTGCTCGGCCACGTCGGCGCCGCCCTCAAGCACCACTTCATCGACAGGGACGACGTGATGACCCGCATGCTGCCGCGCCGCAGGCGCTAGGGCGATGTGCCCGGCAACCGGCGTCACCCCAAGCATGCAAACCCGCAATCGCACCGCACTTCCTGAAAGGCACGGCGCCCCCGGATCTTGCGGCGCTTCCCAAATGGCACGCGCCTCCCTGTAGGAGCGGCGGCAGCCGCGAACCCGTCCCGACCGCAGCGCCACACATCCCCGTACCGCACACCCAAGGACCCCGATCATGAAACGCACCGCGCTCGCCTTCCTCACCACCCTCGCCCTCGCCACCTCGGCCGCTCACGCCGTCGAATACAACCAGGTTCAGGCCGACAAGAGCCAGATCGCCTTCGGCTACCAGCAGATGGGCGTGTCGATGGAGGGCTCGTTCAAGACGTTCTCCAGCCAGCTCCGCTTCGACCCCGCTGCCCCGCAGGCCGCCGCCGCCTCGATCGAGGTCGAGCTCGCCAGCGTCGACACGGGCAGCGCCGAGGGTGACGGCGAGGTCGCACGCAAGACCTGGTTCAACACCAAGGACTTCCCCGCTGCGCGCTTCCAGTCCAGCGCCGTCAAGGCGCTCGGCGGCAACAACTACGAGGTCGTCGGCACGCTGACGATCAAGGGCACGAGCAAGGACGTCATCGTCCCTGCCACCTTCACGCCGCAGGGCAACACCGGCGTGTTCGAGGGCAGCCTGACCATCCAGCGCGGCGACTTCTCGATCGGCGAGGGCGCCTGGAAGGCCTTCGACATCGTCGCCAACGACGTCGTGATCAAGTTCCGCATCAGCGCGGCGGCCAGGTAAGCCGCAGCCCTTCAAGCGACCGCAGCTTTTTCTTCACTCCCCCAACCTGCAGAGGACACTCCCATGAATCGTATCGCCAAGCTCACCGCCGCCCTCATCGTCTCGACCGCTGCCACCGCTGCGTTCGCCGCGCCCGAGACCTACACCATCGACGGCACCCACACCTTCCCCAACTTCTCGTACAGCCACTTCGGCCTGACGACGCAGATCTCGAAGTTCGACAAGACCACCGGCACCGTCACCCTGGACAAGGCCGCCAGGGCCGGCGCGGTCGACATCGTCATCGACATGACTTCGGTGAACACCGGCTACGGCACCTTCGACGAGCACATCCAGGGCGAGGACTTCCTCGACACCGCCAAGTACCCGACCGCCACCTTCAAGTCGACCAAGGTGACGTTCGATGGCGACAGGCCGGCCACCATCGTCGGCAACCTGACCATCAAGGGCGTGACCAAGCCGGTGACACTGAAGGTGAGCCACTTCGTCACCATGCCGCACCCGATGCTCAACAAGGACACCATCGGCGCCAACGCCAGCACCGTGATCAAGCGCACCGAGTTCAACGCCGGCATGTACGCGCCCCACGTCGGCGACGAGGTGACGATCACCGTCTCGCTCGAGGCGATCAAGAACTGAGCACGCGCGTCACGCCAGGCGTCGCCGCAGTGCGGCGCCCGCGCTTTTCTGCGCGAGCGGGCTCGCCCGCGGATGCAGGCTTGCAGACCGACAGGAGATGGAAACGATGGAGCTTCGCCCCGCCGCCGCCCGCGGCCTCGCCAACCTCGGCTGGCTGCACTCGCAGCACAGCTTCTCCTTCGGCAGCTACTACGACCCGCAGCACATGGGGTTCTCCGACCTGCTGGTGATCAACGAGGACCGTGTGCGCCCGGGGCGGGGCTTCGACACCCATGGCCACCGCGACATGGAGATCTTCTCCTACGTCCTCGACGGGGCGCTCGAACACAAGGACTCGATGGGCACCGGCTCGGTGATCCGTCCGGGCGACGTACAGATGATGAGCGCCGGCACCGGCGTGCGGCACAGCGAATTCAACGCCTCGCGCGCGCACGCGGTGCACTTCCTGCAGATCTGGATCGTGCCCGACCATAAGGGCTCCGCCCCGCGTTACCAGCAGCAGCACTTTGCCCCCGCAGACAAGCGCGGCCGGCTGCGGCTGATCATCTCGCCCGACGGTGACGAGGGTTCGCTGTCGGTGCATCAGGATGCGCGCGTGTTTGCCGGCCTGTTCGACGGCGACGAGGCGCAGCGTTTCGAGCTGCCCGCGAACCGCTTCGCCTACGTGCACGTGGCGCGCGGCGCGCTCGAGCTCAATGGCCAGCGTCTGGCGGCCGGCGACGCGGTCAAGCTGCGCAATGTGCGCGAGGTGAGCTTTGCCAGGGGCGAGCAGGCCGAAGTGCTGCTGTTCGAGCTGCGGCCGAACGAGACGCCGCATTACTGACCCCGCCGGCGCAGCGGCTTCGACGTCCGCACGCGCGCGGCGTGCGCCGCGCCTGCAAAAACCGCTGCGGCCGCGCGGCGCAGCAGCTCTGCCGGGCAGGCATGCACGCATCTGGGCGCGGGTGCTGCGCCGGACCGGCAAGGTCGCCGCAGGGCACTGCAACCCGACCCGAGGCGAGGCGCTCTGCATGAACCCTACCTGAACCCTGCATTCAGCGTGCGTTCAGGTGCCCGGGCGCAGGATGGCACCACGGTCGAAGCCAGACCGACAACGCATCAAAGGAGAAGCCATCATGCGTGCCACCACCCTCATCACCACTCTCGTCCTCAGCGGCGGAATCTTCGCCGCGGGCGCCGCCCTCGTCCCCGCGATCGCCCAGACCGCGCCGGCCGCCACCCAGGCCGTGCCTGCGGGCAGCCCCTCCCAGGCCAGCTGGATGACGATGCAGCAGATCCAGACCAAGCTCGAAGCGGCAGGCTATCGCGACTTCGAGAAGATCGAGCGCGAGCGCAACAAGTACGAAGTGAAGGCCACCGATGCGCAAGGCCAGCGCGTGGAACTCGACGTCGATCCGGTGAACGGCGACATCCTCGAGACCGAGGTCAAGCGCAACAAATAAGCCCGGCGCCCGGGGGCGTCGGCGGTACCGACGCCCCCGGTCAGTGCCGTGTTCGCGGCTTCCGCCGCTCCTGCAGGGCGGTCTCGGACGTGCGGTGGCTCGGTAGGAGCGCCGGCAGGCGCGAACGCCGGCGGCGGAGGCGCGGTAGTTCTGTAGCCGCGCCGGCAGACGCGAACGCCGGTGGCAAACAATCCTTCGTGCGATCGCCCTCGCCCCCCTCTCTTCCCACAACAGGGAGTCTTGACCATGATCTCCGTCCTCTCCGCCTTCATCGCCCTGGTCGTGCTCGCCTGGGGCTTCGACGTCGCCGCGCTCGATCGCGGCGCGGTTTCGCTGCCCTGGCGGGTGTACGAGCAGGGCCTGTACCTGAGCGGCTTGCTCGCCATCGGCATGATGTCGCTGACGATGGTGGTGTCGATGCGCCCGGCGCTGCTCGTGCGCAGGCTCGGCGGCGCCGGGCCGCTGTTCCGGCTGCACAGGTGGGCCGGTACGCTGGCCGCCGTGTTTGCGGCACTGCACTGGTTGATCGAGATGGCCGACGACCTCGTCGAGGCGGTGTTCGGCGAGGCGGGCGAGCCGGGCGAGCCGGCGTTCGGCGGGTTCTACGAGATGTTGCGCGAAGCCGGCGAGGAGATCGGCGAATTCGTCATCTACCTGTTGCTGGCGATGGTCGTGCTGAGCCTGTGGAAACGCTTCCCGCGCAAGATCTGGCGTCCGCTGCACCGCGCAATGCCGTTGCTGTACCTGCTGCTTGCCTTCCACGCCGCGGTGCTCGCGCCGCCTACCTACTGGACGCAGCCGGTCGGCTTGTTGCTGGCGACGTTGCTTGCTTCCGGCTCCGTGGCGGCGGCGATCTCGATCAACGGCTGGATCGGTCGCGACCGCCGTGCATCCCCCTCTCGGCTCGCGCCGCACGCCTAGAAAAGCCACCGGGCCTGCGAGCGCCCGCAGGCGCGGCGCAGGCGGTGCGGGGTCCGGGTGAGGAGCCGGGCTGGATTCGGCGGCGCTTGTGCACCCGCCTGCAGCCTGCACGGACGGCGCCCGGCGTTCAGCCGGGCGCGCGTGTCTCGAGCACTCGGCCGTCGCCGACCCGCCAGACCTGATCCATGCGCTGGATCAGCGCGGGGTCGTTGGTCGCCACCAGCACGGTGGCGGCGCTACCCGTCACCCAGGCAGCGAGCGCCTCGCGGCCGCCTTGGTCGAGCGCGCTGGCGGTCTCGTCGATCAGCAGCAGGCGCGCTGGGCTCAGGCTGTTGCGGGCGAGCAGCAGGCGTGCGCGTTCGCCATCCGAGAGATTGCGTGCGCCTTCGGCGATGCGGCCCTCGAGCCCTC
>JBEOKH010000266.1:0-2737 GCA_040275625.1 Thauera sp.
CAACGCGCGGCGGGTTGCAGGAGCGGCGGCAGCCGCGAACACGGCGCGTGGAATGGGCGAACACGGCGCCGAGAATGCGCGAATTCCTTTCGTGGTGCGATCGGGGCGGACCGCCTTGGCGACGCTCAGATCGCCCCGGCCGCCCGCAGCGCGGCGATCCGCGACGCGTCGTAGCCCAGTCCGGCCAGCACCGCCTCGGTATGCTCGCCCAGCGCCGGCCCGATCCACTCGCTGCCGCCCGGCGTGGCCGACAGCTTCGGCACCACGCCCGGCATGCGGCAGTCGCGGCCGTCGGGCAGCTTCACGGTGTGCAGCATCTCGCGCGCGAGGAATTGCGGGTCGGCGAACATGTCCGCCACCGAATAGATGCGCGAGGCCGGCACCTCGGCAGCGGCCAGCGTTGCCAGCACCGCCGCCTCGTCGTGCTGCGCCACCCAGGCGTCGATCAGCGCGTACAACTCCTCGCGGCGCGCATCGCGGCCGGTGTTGTCGGCGAGCGTCAGGTCCGTGGCGAGGTCGTCGCGGCCCATCGCCGTCATCAGGCGGCGGAAGATCGCGTCGCCGTTGGCGCCGATGGTGATGTGGCGCCCGTCGCGGGTGGTGTGGGTGTTGGACGGCGTGATGCCCGGCATGATGTTGCCGGTGCGTTCGCGCACGAAGCCGAACACGTCGAACTCGGGCACCAGCGACTCCATCATCGCGAATACCGCTTCGTACAGTGCCACGTCCACCACCTGGCCCGCACCGCCATTGACTTCGCGATGGCGCAGCGCCATCAGCGCACCGAGCGCGCCCCACAGCGCGGCGATCGAGTCGCCGATCGAGATCCCGGTCTTCACCGGCGGCCGGTCGGGAAAGCCGGTCACGTAGCGCAGCCCGCCCATCGACTCGCCGATCGCCCCGAAGCCGGGCTGCTGCGCCATCGGCCCGCTCTGGCCGAAGCCCGACAGGCGCACCATGACCAGGCCGGGGTTGATCTTCGCCAGCGCCTCCCAGCCCAGACCGAGCTTGTCGAGCACACCGGGGCGGAAGTTCTCCACCACGATGTCGGCCTCCGCCACCAGCCGGCGCACCACCTCGACGCCGTCGGGGTGCTTCAGGTTCACCGTCACCGACTTCTTGTTGCGCGCCTGCAGGTACCACCACAGCGAGGTGCCCTCGTAGAGCTTGCGCCACTTGCGCAGCGGGTCGCCGCCGTCGGGGGACTCGATCTTGATCACCTCGGCGCCGAACTCGGCGAGGATGCGGGCGGCGAAGGGGCCGGCGATGAGGGTGCCGAGTTCGACGACCTTGATGTTGGCGAGGGGTTTGGTGGGCGCGGTCATGGCGGGGTGGGGCGGTGAAGAGAGTGCGTCATTATCTCAGCGTCCGCAGCAACATCCGTGCATCGCTTCGCCGAACCGGAGCGGGCGATAATCCCGACCTCATCCAGCCTGCCTGTCCAGCCCCATGCCGACCCTCGACCGCCGCCAGTTCTCGCCCTCCGCCGCCCGCAACCGCGATCCCATCCTCGCCGTGCTGCAGCGCGTGCTGCCGGCTGCAGGCCGGGTGCTCGAGATTGGCAGCGGCACTGGCGAGCATGCGGTGCACTTTGCCCGCCACCTCTCCGCGCTGCGCTGGCAGCCGAGCGACGCCGACCCCGCGGCGCTGGCCTCGATCACGGACTGGGTGGCGCACAGCGCGCTGCCCAACCTGCTGCCGCCCCTGTGCTTCGACCTTGCCGCCGCGCCCTGGCCGATCGCCGCCGCGGACGCGATCGTGGCGATCAACGTGCTGCACTACTCGCCCTGGTCGAGTACGCCTGCGCTGTTTGCCGGCGCCGCCGAGGTCCTGCCCGCAGGCGGCGTCGTGGTCTGCTACGGCCCTTACCGCCGCGGCGGCGCCCACACCGCGCCGAGCAACGCCGACTTCGACGAATGGCTGCGCAGCATCGATCCGCGCTTCGCGGTGCGCGACCTGGACGCGGTGGAGGCCGAGGCGCAGCGCAACGGCTTCGTGCTGGAGGAGGTGGTCGGCATGCCGGCCAACAACTTCAGCCTGGTGTTCCGTCGCGGCGGTGCGCGGGGCAGGCGGATGATGCCCGCGACCGCCGCATCGGCGACAATCGCACCATCCGCGTTTCCACGCCCCTGAACGACTCTCGAGGCTCCCATGCCCATCTTCTGGCGACCGCAGTTCCGTATCGGCAACGAGGAGATCGACGCCGACCACCGCTACCTGATCCTGCTGATCAACACGGTGGAGCTCGTGCTGCGCTGCCCCGACGACCCGCGCAACGTCGACCTGGCGCTGACCGAGCTGCGGCGTTACGCCGAATATCACTTCGAGCGCGAGGAGCGCATCCAGATCGCCTACAGCTACGTCCACCTCGACCAGCACAAGCGCGAGCACCGCGCGCTGCTGGCCGAGATCGACGTCCTCGCGCAGCGCCTTCACGCCACACTTGCGGATCCCGACGGCGGTGTCGAAGGCGTCAAGGCGCAGAGCGGCGAGATCACCGCCTTTCTGCGCAAGTGGCTGGTGGATCACGTGATGAAGGCGGACATGCAGCTCGTGCCGCTGTTTCGCAAGCCGGTGGCGCGTTAGGAGAAGCGCGTTGAGCGACAAGCCCTTGATGAATGGCGAAGACCACGATGCAGGCGGCTGTTGTGGCCAGTGCGGGGGCTCGGCGCCCAAGCCGCGGCTGCAGCCCCTGACCGCGGGTGACGGCGCGCGGCGCGGGGCGCTCGGGGCCGTC
>JBEOKH010000267.1:0-19349 GCA_040275625.1 Thauera sp.
GAAGAACACGCGGTTGAAGTTGATCTCGTAGCCCACCTTGCCGATACCGCCGTCCTGCTCATCCAATGTTTCGCGGTCGATCCAGGCGTCGGCCACGTAGGGGTGCACCTCGCGCAGCACGTAGCTGACGATGTCCTCCTTCAGCGGGATGTTCTCGGCATCCTTCAGCGCCGGGTCCGGTTCGTACTCGATGTGCTTGCCCTTGCGGTCGGCGTGCAGGCCCAGGAGCGCATACAGCTCACCCTTCGTGACTTCGGCGGGCAGGGTCTGGCCGGGGAACAAGGCGGCGAGGTCGAGCTGCTCCACCTTGTGATGCCTGGCAATGACCGGCGCAGCCTCGGGATCCACGGTGGTGAAGCAGTCGCGGAAGATCTTCTTCTGCGCCGTGCCCCTGGCACCCCTGGCCCAGCCCTCGACCTCGTCCGGCAGGTCCTTGAACACCTGCTGCACGGCGTCCCAGGCGGGGTTCCAGTCCGGCCGCGCTTCGTCGCCGAGCGCGTCGCGCACCGCCTGCAGGGCGTCGAACAGCTCGGGGCAGGCATTCAGGAAGCGATCACGCGCCTCCTGGGTGATCTCGAAGCGCAGGCGCAACGGGCGCAGCACGGTGATGCGGCGGTAGCCGAAGTCGGCGTTGTCGAACACGTGGCTGGTGTCGCCGTGCGCCATGCTGCCGTGTTCGCGGGTGACGGCGTCGAGCGCGGCCTGATCGAGGCAGCGGCGCTTGTCGCCCAGGCTGCGCTTCATCGGGGTGTAGCGCTCGCGCGCGTCGATGAGCTGGATCTTGCCCTTGCGGTGGGCCGCCTTGCGGTTGCTGACCACCCAGATGAAGGTGCCGATGCCGGTGTTGTAGAACATCTGCTCGGGCAGGGCGACGATGGCTTCGAGCATGTCGCGCTCGATGATCCAGCGCCGGATCTCGCTCTCGCCGCTGCCGGCGCCGCCGGTAAACAGCGGCGAGCCGTTGAACACGACCGCCGCACGCGAACCGGGCAGGTCCTTGTTGCCGGGCGCGTAGTCGGCAAACTTGCTGATCATGTGCAGCAGGAAGAGCAAGGCGCCATCGTTGATCCGCGGCAGCTTGCCGCTGTAGCCGCGGAAGTCGGTCCAGCGGTCGATCACCTTCTTCTCGGCCTTCCAGTCCACGCCGAAGGGCGGGTTGGCGAGCAGGTAATCGAAGCAGGGCATGTCGGCAAAGCGATCGTCGATCAGGGTGTTGCCGAGTTCGACGCGACTGTCGCGCTGGCCCTTGATCAGCAGGTCGGAGGCGGCTACGGCGTAGGAGCGCGGGTTGTAGTCCTGTCCATACACCTTGACCGTGGCCTGCTCGTTGTGCGCGCGAATCCAGTTCTGCGCCTCGGCCAGCATGCCGCCGGTGCCGCAGGCCGGATCGCAGATGGTGACGATGACGCCGGCCTGGGTGAGCACGCTGGTGTCGGGTTCCAGCAGCAGGTTGACCATGAGCTGGATGACTTCGCGCGGGGTGAAGTGGTCGCCGGCCGTCTCATTGGCGGCTTCGTTGAAGCGCCGGATCAGGTCCTCGAACACCAGGCCCATGGTGATGTTGTCGACCGTGCGCGGATGCAGGTCGATCTCGGCGAACCGGGCGACCACCTGATAGAGGCGATTGGATTCCTCGAGCTTCGTGATCTCCTGCTCGAAATTGAAGCGATCGAAAATCCTGCGGATGTTCTCGGAGAAACCGTCGATGTATCTGGCCAGATGCTGGCCGATGTTGTCCGGGTCGCCCTTGAGCTTGTGGAAGTCGAGCGGGCTGTGGTTGTGAAAGCCCAGCGGGTTGCCGTGCTCATCCTTGGCCAGGTTGTTGAGGATGGCGTCGATGTTGGGGATGCCCTTGCTGCTCAGCTCGGCGTGGCGCTTGAGCACGGCATCCTTGCTGGGCGCCAGCACGGCGTCGAAGCGGCGCAGCACGGTCAGCGGCAACATCACGCGCTCGTACTGCGGCGGGCGGTAGGGGCCGCGCAGCAGGTCGGCGACCGACCAGATGAAGTTGGCGAGTTGTTGAAAGCTGGCGCTCATGCGTGCGTCCTGGAATGCGGAGGGGTCGGTTGCGCGGCGATGGCCGCACGGGCGCACCGGATCGTCGGGAGTCTACCTGTACCGCTCCCAACGGTCATCGCGGCGGTTCAATGAGGTTCGCCATCCGGATTCGCCGCACGCCAAGCTGCATATTCCAGCGGCCTCAATCCGAAACGGATGGCATTTCCAGGATGCAGGCTCATGAACTCTTCCCGAACCAGCGCGATGAAGCGCTCCCGGTCATCGGCGGCTACGGCGTCCGGCACCAAGGCGCGGATCCTTGCCGTGTCGGCCGTGGCGCCACTACGCACGACGGCCGCGATGAGCATCGTCAACTGGTTCCGATAGCGCAGCCGCACTGCGTCCGGCGGTACCAGTTGCTGGCGCACGGCAAGGTACTGCTGGCACGAACGCTCGTACGCACGCACGAAGATGTCGCGCAGCAGCTCGATCCGGTTGAGTTCGTACACACCAAGCAAGCCCTCGATGTAGTCCGCCCCGGCCACATCGAGGAAGGACAAGGGGGACAGGTTTTGCTTGATGAAGGGAATGTTCGCGGCGAGTCGGGAGACCCGCTTGTTGACGTCCTCGAAAGGCTGCAAATAGGGCAGATGCACCATCAGGAAGAAGGACTGCTCGAAGGGATCGCGGATTTCGGCGGCCATCTCGACCACGACACCAAACAGTTCCTCGATGCGCTGGGGCATGGCGATCGGCAAATAGACGCTGCCGCCGATCTCCACCGGCCGGACACGCAGGCGACCGCAGGCCGCAGGGTCGGGCATCAGGCCGTCCGACAGGAAGGCATGCAGGGCGATGATGGTTTCCGGATCGACGCCGACGTGCTCGGTATCGCGCACCAGATATTCGATGGCCGCCTTGTGGTTGAGGATCATCTGGGTTTCCAGTGCATCCTTGCCGGCCGCGGCCTGGCCATGTTCGATCAGTCGTTCGGTATCGAGCCTGGAATAGGTGTTGCCTTCCAGACGCGACGAAGCCCAGGAGAGGTCGATCAACAGGCGGTTGAGGATGTCGCGGGCGAAAGTCCCGGCAGGGGCCTCAACCACTTCTGCCGTGGCCGGGCGGCCAAGCTGGTGCAACTGCACGCGCAAGGGCTCCGGGAGATAGGCCGTGAGGTTTGGCGTGTATTGCTCCAGGAAGGATTGCCGGTAGCTAACCGGGGTACGCTGTTGGCGCGGCTGGCGCACGTAGCGCCGGATCTCCTCGCCTTCGGGCGACACCTCGAGACCATTGTCGTCGCCTGGCGCGGCGGACGTGGAAGCGGTCTCGTGAAGCTCGACGCCGGCAACGTCGGCTTGCCGGTAACGCAAGCCGGGGCCAGCGCCGCGGGTCGAAATCCTGTTCGCATTGGCCAATCCGGCCAGTCGTCGCTGCAGCGTACGGCGGCTGACCACCTCCGCGAGCAGCGCGTGCAACGCGTCGGTGCCGATTCCGTCGGGGTGCTGGGCGATGAGCGCTTCAATGCGTTCATCGAGATCTGCAGGCAGTTTTTTTGGCATGGTGTTCTGGCGCACTAAACGCTTATTGCGCCAAAAGACTACCTTTATTGGCGCGATATGCCAAGCAGTGCGCCATTCCGAACTGATGCCCAGCGCGTTGCCGATGCAGCAGAACGCTTCGCAAGCTGCTGCTCAAGCCGCAACGTCTCGTCCGCTGCACGCGCCTCTTCAGGATCGACGCCGCCTCCTGAACGCATCCGCCAGCAGCAGACCCGCTCCCAGGATCACACCGGCCGCCAGTCCGGGCCAGCTCGTCACCGGCACCGGATTGCGCACCACGATGTAGAGCAGCCCCGCCGGCAAGGCGATGGCGAAGGCGATGTTGCCGCCGTCGCGGGTGCGCACGAGGAGCGCGCACACGGCGTAGAGCACGCGCAACAGCACGACCAGCAGCAAGGCCAGCACGAAATGTCCAATGAAATCCGCCAAGCGCCCGTCTCCTCGATCTGGGCCTGCATTGTAGGCGGCGCGACGGTTTGGCCGGGCGCAATGGCAGACACGCTCGCGTTCGACGAACTGCAGGAAATCGCATAAGCAACGCTGTTTTTATTGTTTTTCGTCCATAAGGCGGGAATCTAGACTCGAAGCCATTCGCGTACCACGGCATCGATCATGAACACCGCAACCCTGGCCACACCCTTCCCCCGCCCGAGCGCGACGCCACGCCTGCGCGTGCTGCCCGGCTTCCGACTGACCCTCGGCTACACCCTCGCCTACCTGTCACTGCTGGTGCTGATCCCGCTCGCCGCGGTTTTCCTGAAGACGGCCGAACTGACTTTCAGCGAGTTCTGGAGCGTGGTCACCGCGCCGCGAGTCGTCGCCTCCTACAAGCTGTCCTTCGGCATGTCGCTGCTCGCCGCCGCGATCAACGCGGTGTTCGGGCTGATGCTGGCGTGGGCGCTGGTGCGCTATTCCTTCCCCGGCAAGAAGCTGATCGACGCCCTGGTCGACCTGCCCTTCGCCCTGCCGACCGCGGTGGCCGGCATCGCGCTGACCGCGCTGTACGCGAAGAACGGCTGGATCGGCCAGTTCCTCGAGCCGCTCGGCATCCAGGTCGCGTTCAAGCCGCTGGGCGTGCTGGTGGCGCTGGTGTTCATCGGCCTGCCCTTCGTCGTGCGCACGGTGCAGCCGATCCTGGAGGACCTCGACACCGAACTCGAGGAAGCCGCCACCAGCCTCGGCGCGCAGCGCTGGCAGGCCTTCCGCCACGTCATCCTGCCGATCGTGTTCCCGGCGCTGCTCACCGGCTTCGCGCTCGCCTTCGCGCGCGCCGTGGGCGAGTACGGCTCGGTGATCTTCATCGCCGGCAACCTCCCGATGGTGTCGGAGATCACCCCGCTGATGATCATCACCAAGCTCGAGCAGTACGACTACACCGGCGCCACCGCGATCGCCACCGTGATGCTGATCCTGTCCTTCACACTGCTGCTGCTCATCAACGGACTGCAGGCGTGGACCGCCAAACGGACCGGGAGGGACCGCTGACATGGCCGCTGCAACCACACTCCGTCCCGCCGCCGCGTCAGCCTTCGGCGAGACGCGCTTCGAGGCGCGCGCGGCAACACGTGAGACGCCGCTGGTGAAGTGGCTGATCCTCGGCACCGCGCTGACCTTCTTCACCGTGTTCCTGCTGATGCCGCTGATCGCGGTGTTCGTCGAGGCGCTGAGGAAGGGCTGGGAAACGTATGTCACCGCGCTGGTCGACCCGGACGCGCTGTCCGCATTGCGCCTGACCCTGCTCGCCGCGGCGATCGCCTTGCCGCTGAACCTGGTGTTCGGCATCGCCGCGGCGTGGGCGATTGCCAAGTTCGAGTTCCGCGGCAAGCATTTCCTGATCACGCTGATCGACCTGCCGTTCTCGGTGTCGCCGGTGATCGCCGGCCTGATCTACGTGCTGGTGTTCGGCGCCCAGGGCTGGTTCGGGCCGTGGCTGGCGGAGCACGACCTCAAGATCATCTTCGCCGTGCCGGGCATCGTGCTCGCCACCGTGTTCGTCACCTTCCCCTTCATCGCCCGCGAGCTGATCCCGCTGATGCAGGCGCAAGGCAAGGAAGAAGAGGAAGCCGCAGTGGTGCTCGGTGCCAACGGTCTGCAGACCTTCTGGTACGTGACCCTGCCGAGCATCAAGTGGGGCCTGCTGTACGGCGTGATCCTGACCAACGCGCGCGCGATGGGCGAGTTCGGCGCGGTGTCGGTGGTCTCCGGCCACATCCGCGGCGAGACCAACACGCTGCCGCTGCACGTCGAGATCCTCTACAACGAATACCAGTTCGCCGCCGCCTTCGCGGTGGCCTCGCTGCTCGCCCTGCTGGCGCTGGTGACCCTGGGCATCAAGACCTGGATCGAGCACCGCGCCGCGCACGCACACCACGACCTTCACGAAGGACAGTCATGAGCATCCAGGTTCGCAACATCCACAAGCGCTTCGGCAACTTCGTCGCCCTCGACGACGTATCGCTCGACTTTCCCACCGGCGAACTGGTGGCGCTGCTCGGGCCCTCGGGCTGCGGCAAGACCACGCTGCTGCGCGTGATCGCCGGACTCGAATCGGCCGACGCCGGCCAGGTGCTGCTCGACGGCGAGGACGCCTCGGGTACCCACGTGCGCGATCGCCAAGTCGGCTTCGTGTTCCAGCACTACGCGCTGTTCCGCCACATGAGCGTGTTCGACAACGTCGCCTTCGGGCTGCGCATGAAGCCGCGCGCCCAGCGCCCGTCGGAGAAGCAGATCGCGGAGAAGGTGCACGCCCTGCTCGACCTGGTGCAGCTCGACTGGCTCGCCGACCGCTTCCCGGCCCAGCTCTCCGGCGGCCAGCGCCAGCGCATCGCGCTCGCGCGCGCGCTCGCGGTGGAGCCGCGCGTGCTGCTGCTCGACGAGCCCTTCGGCGCGCTCGACGCCAAGGTGCGCAAGGAACTGCGGCGCTGGCTGCGCAAGCTGCATGACGAGCTGCACGTCACCTCGATCTTCGTCACCCACGACCAGGAAGAGGCGCTGGAGGTCGCGGACCGCGTGGTGCTGATGAACCAGGGCGCGGTCGAGCAGATCGGCACGCCGGAAGAGGTGTATCGCCGTCCCGCGACGCCCTTCGTTTATGGCTTCCTGGGCGCGGTGAACCTGTTCCACGGCCGGGTCGACGGCGACGGCCTGCGCGTCGGCGACGCGCGTCTGCCCCAGCACACTGGCGGTTTCGGCGAGGGCGCCGAGGTGCTGGCCTTCGCCCGCCCGCACGAGCTGGACATCGTCGTCGACGCTGGCGCCGGTGCAGGCATCACGGCGCAGGTGAGCCGCATCCTCGCCTTCGGCGTCACCGCGCGGGTCGAGCTCGATGGCGTCAACGGCGCGCACGGCCAGCATTTCGAGGTGGAAATCACGCGCGAGCGCGTCGCTGCACTCGGCCTGGCGGAAGGACAGGCCGTCCGCCTGCTACCCTCGCACCTGAGCCTGTTCGAATCGCGACCGGCCACCAAGACGGCCGGAGCCGCCCGATGAATTTCCAGCAGTTGCGCATCATCCGCGAGACCGTACGGCGCGGCTTCAACCTCACCGAGGTCGCCAACGCGCTGTTCACCTCGCAGTCCGGGGTGTCCAAGCACATCAAGGACCTGGAGGACGAGCTCGGCATCGAGCTCTTCGTGCGCAAGGGCAAGCGCCTGCTCGGCCTCACCCCGCCCGGCGAGGAGTTGGTGGTGATGGTCGAGCGCATGCTGCTCGACGCCGCCAACATCAAGCACCTCGCCGACCAGTACCGCGGGCGTGACGAGGGCCAGCTCACGGTGGTGACCACGCACACGCAGGCGCGCTATGCGCTGCCGAAGGTGGTGGCGGCGTTCAAGAGCGCCTACCCCCGCGTGCTGCTCAAGCTGCACCAGGGCAGCCCGCATGAGATCGTGCAGATGCTGCTCGACGGCGAGGCCGACATCGGCGTGGCCACCGAGGCGCTGGCCGAGGTGCCGGAGCTCGCCTCCTTCCCGTATTACGGCTGGCAACACGCGGTGGTCGTGCCCGCCGGCCACCCGCTCGAGCAGGTGCAGCCGCTGACACTGGAGGCGATCGCGGCGCATCCGCTCATCACCTACCACGAAGGTTTCACCGGCCGCACGCGGATCGATCAGACCTTTGCCCGCGCCGGGCTGACGCCCGACGTGGTGATGTCCGCGCTCGACGCCGACGTGATCAAGACTTACGTGGAGCTGGGCCTCGGCGTCGGCATCCTGGCCTCGATGGCCTTCAACCCGGCACGTGACCCGGGCCTGCGCAAGCTCGACAGCGACCACCTGTTCGCCGAAAACGTGACCCGCATCGCGGTGCGCCGCGGCCACTACCTGCGCGGCTTCGCCTATCGTTTCATCGAGCTGTGCGCGCCCGAGCTGACCGAGGCTGCGGTCGCCACCGCGGTGGGCGGCACCGCCGGCTGAGGCGTGGTGGTGAGTGCAGGCGTGCGCCCCCTTCAGCGCAGCACGACGGTGCGCAGGCCGTTGATGAACACCCGGCGTTCGAGCACGTAGCGCAGCGCGCGCCCGAGGGCCAGGCTCTCGACCGCCCGACCGGTGCTCAGGAGCTGCTCGGGCGTGAAGGCATGATCGACCCGCTCCACGGCCTGTTCGATGATCGGCCCTTCGTCGAGGTCGACGGTCGCGAAATGCGCGGTCGCGCCGATCAGCTTGACGCCGCGCGCGTGAGCCTGCTCGTACGGACGCGCGCCCTTGAAGCCGGGCAGGAAGGAGTGATGGATGTTGATCACCCGGCCGGCGAGGCGCGCGCACATTTCGGCCGACAGCACCTGCATGTAGCGCGCCAGCACCACCAGCTCGGCGCCGCTGGATTCGATGAGCCCGCGCAGGGCCGCCTCCTGCCGTGGCTTGGTGTCGGGCGTGATCGGCAGGTGGTGATAGGGCAGGCCCTCGGCCGCCGCGAGCGGTGCGAGATCAGGATGGTTCGAGGCGACGCCGACGATGTCCATCCTCAGCTCGCCCCGGCGCCATTGATCGAGCAGGTCGCGCAGGCAGTGGTCCGCCTTCGACACCATCAGCAGCACGCGCATCGGGCGCTGCTGGTCGTGGATCGCGCCTTCCGCGTTGGCGTATTGCGCACGCAAGGCTTCGTACTCGCGGTCCATGGTCGCGAGTGCGGCGGCACACGGCTCGACCAGGCGGAAGGCAGTGCGAAGGTAAAAACGCCCGCTGAGCACGTCGTCGAAGACGGCGAACTCCTCGATGTAGGCGCCGTGCCTCTCCAGCAGGGCGGTGATCGCTGCGGTCTGGCCACGCGCACCCGCGGCACCGAAGTTCAACACATGGTGACCCTGTTCGAAGCCTGACATTCTCTTGCTCCTCTGCATTCGATCGGATGCGCGCATGGCGCGCGACGGTGGTCGCCGCGCGCCGCGTGCAGGTGCACCCCGCTGCGGGCGTCCTGCGGGGACGCCTGCCGTAGGTCAACCGCGGTAGTAGCGCTGGGGGACGAAAGGCGTGCTGGCGACCTCGACCGGGACCGGCTTGCCGCGCACCATCGCGGCCAGTTGCGTGCCGACCTTGGCCAGTGCAGTCTCGACATAGCCCATCGCCACCGGGGCCTCCAGGGTCGGGCCGAAGCCGCCGCTGGTCACCACGCCGACCTTGCGGCCGTCGGCGTCCACCAGCTCGGCGCCCTCGCGCACCGGCACGCGCGCGGTCGGGCGCAGGCCCACGCGCTTGCGCGCCACACCCTTGGCGATGTGCGCGAAGACGACGTCGGCCCCCGGATAGCCGCCCGGGCGTGCGCCGTCGGCGCGGCGCACCTTGGACAGCGCCCACAGCAGGCTGCTCTCCACCGGCGAGGTGTCCTGATCGAGGTCGTGGCCGTACAGGCACAGGCCGGCTTCCAGGCGCAGCGAGTCGCGCGCGCCGAGGCCGATCGGCGCCACCTCGGGGTGGCTGAGCAGTTCCTTGGCGAGCGCCTCGGCCTTGTCGGCCGGCACCGAGATCTCGAAGCCATCCTCTCCGGTATAGCCCGAGCGGCTGATGTAGCACTCGGCGCCGACCAGGGTGACGGTGGCGGTGTTCATGAACACCATCTGTGCGGTCTCGGGGGCGAGGCGCGCCATCACCGCGCCCGCCGCCGGCCCCTGCAGGGCGAGCAGGGCGCGCTCGGCCAGCACCTCGACCGTGCAGCGCCCGGACAGGTGCTTCTGCATGTGCGCGATATCCTGCGCCTTGCACGCGGCATTGACGACGACGAACAGGCGATCGCTGCCGAAGTTGGCGACCATCAGGTCGTCCATCACGCCGCCCTTGTCGTTGAGGAACAGGGCGTAGCGCTGCGTGCCTGCGGGAAGGTCGACGATGTCGACCGGCACCAGGGTTTCCAGCGCCGCGGCCGCATCGGCGCCGACGAGCATCACCTGGCCCATATGCGAGACGTCGAACAGACCGGCCTGGGTGCGGGTGTGGGTGTGCTCCTTGAGGATTCCCGCCGGATACTGGACCGGCATCTCGTAGCCGGCGAAGGGCACCATCTTGGCGCCGAGCGAGACGTGAAGGTCGTACAGCGGGGTGCGCAGCATCGGCGCGGCGGAGTCGTGGTCGCTCATCATGTGTCCTTTGTACAGTGGCAGGGGGTGCTCAGCATTCGATCACGTTCACGGCGAGGCCGCCGCGCGCGGTTTCCTTGTATTTCAGCTTCATGTCGGCGCCGGTGTCGCGCATGGTCTTGATGACCTTGTCGAGTGACACGAAGTGCGTGCCGTCGCCACGCAGCGCCATGCGCGCGGCGTTGATGGCCTTGATCGAGCCCATCGCGTTGCGCTCGATGCAGGGCACCTGCACCAGACCGCCGACGGGGTCGCAGGTCAGGCCCAGATTGTGCTCCATGCCGATCTCGGCGGCATTCTCGACCTGCGCCGGGGTGCCGCCGAGCACCTCGGCGAGCGCGCCAGCGGCCATCGAGCAGGCCACCCCGACCTCACCCTGGCAGCCGACCTCGGCGCCGGAGATCGAGGCGTTCTCCTTGTAGAGGATGCCGATCGAGGCCGCGGTGAGCAGGAAGCGGATCACGCCCTCCTCGCTCGCGCCGGGCACGAAGCGGCTGTAGTAGTGCAGCACTGCGGGCACGATGCCGGCCGCGCCGTTGGTGGGCGCGGTGACGACGCGGCCGCCGGTGGCGTTCTCCTCATTCACGGCGAGGGCGTAGAGGTTGATCCAGTCCATCGTCGTCAGCGGATCGCGCAGGCTCGCCTCCGGGTTGGCGGAGAGCTTGCGGTACATTTCCGCCGCGCGGCGCCTCACCTTCAGGCCCCCCGGCATGATGCCCTCGCGCTCGCAGCCGCGACGCACGCACAACTGCATCACGTCCCAGATCTTCAGCAGGCCGGCGCGGGTCTCGGCATCGCTGCGCCAGGCGCGCTCGTTCTCCAGCATCAGCTGGCTGATCGACAATTGCTTGTCGCGGCACTGTGCGAGCAGCTCGTCGCCGGAGCGGAAGGGGTGCGCGAGCGGCGTCGTGTCGGCCACGATGCGGTCGGCGCCGGCAGCGCTCTCGTCGACAACGAAACCGCCGCCGACCGAGTAATACACCTTGCTCGCCAGCACCTGTCCCGCCGCGTCGAAGGCCGTGATGCGCATGCCGTTCGGATGATAGGGAAGCGACTGGCGGCGATGCATCACCAGGTGCTCGCGCTCGACGAAGGCAATCGGATGCGCCCCGGCCAGCAGCAGCCGGCATTGACTGCGGATGCGCTCGAGCTTCGCCTCGACCTGGTCGGGGTCGACCTGGTCGGGCGCCTCCCCTTCCAGCCCGAGCAGCACGGCCTTGTCGCTGCCGTGGCCCTTGCCGGTAGCGCCGAGCGAGCCGTACAGCTCGGCCTTCACGCTGCCGACCTGTCCGAGCAGGCCCGACGCCTTGAGTCCGTTGGAGAACACCTGCGCCGCGCGCATGGGCCCCACCGTGTGCGAGGACGAGGGTCCGATGCCGATCTTGAACAGGTCGAAGACGCTGATGGCCATGGCGACGCCTCCGCGCTCAGCGCCCGTACACCGGGAAGCGGGCGCACAGCGCGGACACCTTGGCGCGCACCGCCTCGATGACGGCCGGGTTGTCGATGGCGTCGAGGACGTCACAGATCCAGCCCGCGAGCTCGGTGACCTCGGCCACGCCAAAGCCGCGCGTGGTGACCGCCGGCGTGCCGAGGCGGATGCCGCTGGTGACGAAGGGCGACTGCGGGTCGTTGGGCACGGTGTTCTTGTTGACCGTGATGTGGGCAGCACCCAGCGCGGCGTCGGCCGCCTTGCCGGTGATACCACGGGCGATCAGGTCGACCAGGAAGAGGTGGTCGTCGGTACCGCCGGAGACGATCTTGTAGCCGCGCGCGACGAACACGGCGGCCATCGCGCGGGCGTTGGCGATCACCTGCTTCTGGTATTCGGCAAAGGCGGGCTCGAGCGCCTCCTTGAAGGCCACCGCCTTGGCGGCGATCACGTGCATCAGCGGCCCGCCCTGGGTGCCGGGGAACACCATCGAGGCGATCTTCTTCTCGATGTCGGCGTTGGCGCGGCCGACGATGACGCCGCCGCGCGGGCCGCGCAGGGTCTTGTGGGTGGTGCTGGTGACGATGTCGGCAAACGGCACCGGGTTGGGGTACAGGCCGGCGGCGACCAGGCCGGCGACGTGCGCCATGTCGACGAAGAGCAGTGCGCCGACCTTGTCCGCGATGGCACGGAAACGGGCGAAGTCGAGATGGCGGGCGTAGGCCGAGAAGCCGGCGACGATCATCTTCGGCTTGCATTCGACCGCCTGCGCCTCGAGCGCGTCGTAGTCGATCACGCCGTCGTCGGTCACGCCGTACTGCGCCGCGTTGTAGAGCTTGCCGGAGAAGTTGACCTTGGCGCCGTGGGTCAGGTGGCCGCCATGGGCCAGGCTCATGCCGAGGATGGTGTCACCCGGCTGCAGCAGGGCCAGATACACCGCAGCGTTGGCCTGCGAGCCGGAGTGCGGCTGCACGTTGGCCCAGTCGGCGCCGAAGAGCTGCTTGACGCGGTCGATGGCGAGCTGCTCCACCACGTCCACATGCTCGCAGCCACCGTAGTAGCGCTTTCCGGGATAGCCCTCGGCGTACTTGTTGGTGAGCACCGTGCCCTGGGCCTGCATCACGCGCGGGCTGGCGTAGTTCTCGGAGGCGATGAGCTCGATGTGGTCTTCCTGGCGCTGGCGCTCGGCCTCGATGGCGGTCCAGAGTTCGGCGTCGTAGCCGTCGATCTGCATCTGCATGTTGAACATGGGGGGCTCCTGAATTGGGTTGGATGCGGAAAGTGAAGTTCAGTGGCTCGAGCGCGCGCCCGATTTCCGGGCCTCTTCGCCCTCGGCGCCGCCGTTGGCGAAATACTCACGGGTCAGTGCGACGACGACCGGCGTGAGCAGCAGCAGCGAGATCAGGTTGGGGATCGCCATCAGCGCGTTCAGCGTGTCGGCGACCAGCCAGGCGAAGTCGAGGCTGGTGACGGCGCCCACCGGGACGCACAGGATCCACAGGATGCGGAAGGGTTTCTCGCTCGCGGTGCCGAGCAGGTACTCCCAGCACTTCTCGCCGTAGTAGGCCCAGCCAAGGATGGTGGTGAAGGCGAACACCGCCAGCGACAGCGCGAGCAGGTATTTGCCGACGCCGGGCATCGCGGCCTCGAAGCTCGCCGAGGTCAGCACGGCCCCGGAAGCACCCGAGGTCCACACGCCGCTGACGATGATCGCGAGGCCGGTCATCGTGCACACGATGATGGTGTCGATGAAGGTACCCATCATGCCGATCAGACCGGAATACACCGCATTGCTGGTGGTGCCCGCCGCCTGCGCGATACCGGCGGTACCCAGGCCGGCCTCGTTGGAGAAGATGCCGCGCGCCACGCCACGCTGGATCGCCATCATCACGGTCGCACCCACGAAGCCGCCGGCCGCCGATATCGGCGTGAAGGCATGGGTGAAGATGAGATTGAAGGCGGCCGGGATCTGGTCCGCGAAGGTGATCAGGACGACGCCGGTGCACACGATGTAGCCGATGCACATCGCCGGCACGAGCTTCTCCGCGACCGCGCCGATGCGCTTGATGCCGCCGAGCACGACCGCGCCGGTGAGCACCATCAATACCGCGCCGGTGATCCAGGGCTCGATGCCGAAGGCGTTCTCCATCGCGCTCGAGATGCCGTTGGCCTGGACCATGTTGCCGATGCCGAAGCCCGCCAGCCCGCCGAAGATCGCAAACGCGCCCGCCAGCCAGCCCCAGCGTTTGCCGAGGCCGTTGCGGATCGCGTACATCGGGCCGCCGGCGTGCTCGCCCTTGTCATCGACCACGCGGTACTTCACCGCGACCACGACCTCGGCGTACTTGGTCGCCATGCCGACAAAGGCGGTCATCCACATCCAGAACAGCGCGCCCGGGCCGCCGACCGCGATCGCGGTGGCCACGCCGGCGATGTTGCCCGTGCCCACTGTGGCCGAGAGCGCGGTCATCAGCGCAGCGAAGGGCGAGATCTCGCCCTCGGCGCGCGCACCGGTCTTGCGGCTGCCCCAGATCATGCCGAAGCCCTGCGGAATGCGCAGGATCGGCATGAAGCCGAGGCGGATCTGGAGGTAAAGGCCGGTGCCCAGGATCAGCACGATCATGGGGACGCCCCAGACGATGCCATTGAGCCAGTTGAAGAAATCGTTGATGACCTGCATGGTGTCTCCTGCTTCTTTGTCGTTATGGAGCCGGCGGGACGGCGCGCCTGCTGCGTCTTCCGTCCACCCGGCAGTGCATCAAGCCGGCGCCTGCCGGCGTGTTGGGTCAGATCAGGCGCCGGCCTCCAGCTTGAGATCGACCATCAGTTCGTTGGCCAGCGCCTCCAGCGCCGCCTGCACTTCGGCGGCCGAAACGCTGGCTGGAACGCGGACCTCGAGCGCGGCGCGGAACATCGCCTCGCCGCTGAACGACGCGCTTTCGCAGGCGCTGTCCATACGCTCGATGCTCGCCCCGTGCTGCGCCAGCACCGAGGAGATGTCACGCACGATACCGGGGCGGTCGTGGGCGAGGAGTTCCATGCGGATCAGCTCGCCGGCGGCCGCGGCCGCGCTGGAACCGCGTTCGATACTCAGGGTCAGGCCCGCGGACGACAGCTCACGCAGACCCGCCTCGAGCCGGTCGGCGTCCGCCTCGGCCACGTCGAGCCGAACGATGCCGGCGAACTTGCCGGCCAGGTGCGCCATGCTGCTGTCGAGCCAGTTGGCACCGTTCGCGGCGGCGCGCTCGGCGAGCACGTTGACCAGGCCCGGACGATCCGTGCCCACCAGGGTGACGATGAAAGAGATGTTCATGTGTTGGACTCCTCAGGCCTGTTCGTAATCGGACATCGGCGGGCAGGCGCACACCAGATTGCGGTCGCCATACACGTTGTCCACCCGGCCGACGGGCGACCAGTACTTGTTTCCGCGCAGGCTGGGCACCGGATAGGCCGCTACCTCGCGGCTGTAGGGGTGGGTCCATTCGCCAGCGATGGCTTCGGCGGTGTGCGGGGCGTTAACCAGGGGGTTGTCGGTGGCGTGGTATTCGCCGCTGGCAACCTTTGCGATCTCCTCGCGGATCGCGATCATCGCGTCGCAGAAGCGGTCGAGCTCTGCCTTCGATTCACTCTCGGTCGGCTCGATCATCAGCGTGCCCGGCACCGGGAAGGACATCGTCGGCGCGTGGAAGCCGAAGTCCATCAGGCGCTTGGCGACGTCATCGACGCTGATGCCGGTGCTGTCCTTGAGCGGGCGCAGGTCGAGGATGCACTCGTGCGCGACCATGCCGTTCTCGCCGCGGTAGAGCACGGGGTAATGCGGCTCGAGGCGGCTGGCGATGTAGTTGGCGTTGAGGATCGCCATCACCGTGGCGTGGCGCAGGCCGTCGCGCCCCATCAGCGCGATGTAGGTCCAGGTGATCGGCAGGATGCTGGCGCTGCCCCAGGGCGCGGCGGCCACCGCACCGATGCCCTTCTGCCCGGTCGTACCATGGCCCGGCAGGAAGGGCGCGAGGTGCGACTTGACGCCGATCGGGCCGACGCCCGGACCACCGCCGCCGTGCGGGATGCAGAAGGTCTTGTGCAGGTTCAGGTGCGACACGTCGCCGCCGAACTGGCCTGGGCCACACAGGCCCACCATCGCGTTCAGGTTGGCGCCGTCGATGTACACCTGGCCGCCGTGGCCATGCACGATCTCGGTGATCTCGCGCACAGCGGTCTCGAACACACCGTGCGTCGAGGGGTAGGTGATCATGATCGCGGCGAGCTTGTCGGCGTGCTGCGCGGCCTTGGCCTTCAGATCGGCGACGTCGACGTTGCCGTTCTCGTCGCAGGCGACCACGACCACGCGCATGCCGGCCATGTTCGCCGTCGCGGGGTTGGTGCCGTGGGCCGAACTCGGGATCAGGCACACGTCGCGGTAGCCCTCGCCGCGGCTGGCATGGTAGGCGCGGATCGCCAGCAGACCGGCATACTCGCCCTGCGAGCCGGCGTTGGGCTGAAGCGACACGGCGTCGTAGCCGGTGCAGGCGCACAGCATCTGCTCCAGCTCGGCGGTGAGCTGGGCGTAGCCCTGGATCTGGTCGGCGGGCACGAAGGGATGCAGGCTGCCGAACTCCGGCCAGGTTATCGGGATCATCTCGGTGGTGGCGTTGAGCTTCATCGTGCACGAGCCGAGCGGGATCATCGTGCGATCGAGCGCCAGGTCCTTGTCGGCGAGGCTGCGCAGGTAGCGCAGCATGCGGGTCTCGGAGCGGTAGGCGCTGAACACCGGGTGGGTCAGGATGGCGGAGCTGCGCATCTGCGCAGCCGGCAGCGCCTCGTGCACCAGACTCTCGACGGCGTCGAAACTGGGCAACTGTGCAGGCACCGCAGCGCCGTCGGCGAACACCGCCCACAGCGCCTCGACATCGGCGCGACGGGTGGTCTCGTCGAGCGAGACACCGACCGTGGTGGCGTCGATCTCGCGCAGGTTCATGCCGGCTGCACGCGCGGCGGCGTGCACCGCGGCAGCGTCGGCAACGCGCACGGTGAGGGTGTCGAAGAAAGCCGTCGTCGGCACGTCCATGCCGATGCGGCGCAGGCCGGCGGCCAGGGTCGCGGTCAGGCGGTGCACCCGGCGCGCGATCGTGGTCAGGCCGACCGGGCCGTGGTAGCAGGCGTACATGCTGGCCATGATGGCGAGCAGGGCCTGCGCGGTGCAGATGTTGGAGGTGGCCTTCTCGCGGCGGATGTGCTGCTCGCGGGTCTGCATCGCCAGGCGGTAGGCCTTCTTGCCGTGGCTGTCGATGGAGACACCGACCACGCGGCCGGGCATCACCCGCTTGTGCTCGTCGCGCGTGGCGAAGTAGGCGGCGTGCGGGCCGCCGAAGCCCATCGGGACGCCGAAGCGCTGCGTCGAGCCGAGCGCGACGTCGGCGTCGAACTCGCCCGGGGGTTTGAGCAGGGTCAGCGCCAGCAGGTCGGCAGCGACCGCGACCAGCGCTTTCTTTTCGTGGGCGGCAGCGACGATGCCAGCGTAGTCGACCACCTCACCCGTGCTCGCCGGATACTGCAGCAGCACGCCGAAGACCTCGTGCGCGGCGAGTTCGGTTGCAGCGTCGCCGACGATGACCTCGAAGCCGAGCGGCTCGGCGCGGGTGCGCACCACCTCGATGGTCTGCGGGTGGCAGTCACGCGAAACGAAAAAGGCCTTCGACTTGTTCTTCGCCAGGCGCTGACAGAAGGTCATGGCCTCGGCCGCCGCAGTGGCTTCGTCGAGCAGCGAGGCGTTGGCGATCTCCATGCCGGTGAGGTCGGTGACCATGGTCTGGAAGTTGAGCAGCGCTTCCAGGCGACCCTGCGAGATCTCGGGCTGGTACGGGGTATAAGCGGTATACCAGGCCGGGTTCTCGAGCACGTTGCGCAGGATGACCGTCGGCGTGAAGGTGTCGTGGTACCCCGTGCCGATGAACGAGCGCAACACCCGGTTCTTCTGCGCGATCTCGCGCAGCATCGCCAGCGCCTCGGGTTCGCTGCGCCCCTCGGGGAGTGCCAACGGCGAGGCCGACAGGATGGAGGCCGGGATGACCTTGTCGATGAGCTGATCGAGCGACTCGAGGCCGAGGGCGTCGAGCATCGCACGTGTCTCGGCGATGTCCGGGCCCACATGGCGGCCGATGAAGTCGTCGCGCTGCTCGAGCTGCGCGAGCGTCGCGGGGGAGCGGGTGTCGTGGGTGTTCATGGCAGGGGTCGATCCGGGAAAAGGTGAGTCAGGCGGGGTCGATCAGACGGCGTCGATCAGGCGGTCATCTTTTCGTAGGCGGCCTGGTCGAGCAGCGCGTCGGCAGCGGACGGATCGTCCAGGCGAATGCGGATGAACCAGCCCTCGCCGAGCGGATCCTCGTTGACCGTCGCGGGCGCGTCGGCCAGCGCGGCATTGACTTCGACGACCGTACCGGCAAGCGGCATCTTCAACTCGCCGGCGGCCTTCACCGACTCGATCACTGCAGCCTCGTCGCCCTGGGCGAAGCTGGCGCCCACATCGGGCAACTGCACGAACACGATGTCACCGAGCGCGTTCTGCGCGTAGTCGGTGATGCCAACGGTGGCGATGTCGCCTTCGACGCGCAGCCACTCGTGATCTTCGGTAAATTTCAGGATGCTCATGATGTCTCCCTCAGTCTGATTGATCGGGCAGGCCGCAAGCCGCGGTTGCTGCCGGCATCTTAACGGCGGATGTATATTTGCTAAGTTGATAGTTAAAATGAAATCATTAATGCGCCAAATGGTCCGGATCCAATGCTGAACTTGCCGACCGAGCTTCTGCGTACTTTCATCAAGGCCGTCGACCTGGGCAGCTTCACGCGCGCAGGCGATGCGGTCGGGCGAACGCAGTCCGCCGTCAGCCTGCAGATGCGCCGGCTGGAGGAGCTGCTGGACACGCCGCTTTTCGAGCGCGGCACGCACCGCGTCAAGCTCACCGAGGAAGGCGGCACGCTTGCGGGCTATGCGCGCCGGGTGCTGGCGCTGAACGACGAGGCGGTGGCGAGCCTGCGGCGGCCGCGGGTGGCCGGCTGCGTGCGGCTGGGTGCGCCGCACGAGTACATGGCCTCATTGCTGCCGACGATCCTCGGCAAGTTCGCGCAGTCGCACCCGGGCGTGACGCTGGCGGTGACATCCGATCTGAGCAAGAACCTGCTCGAACGGCAGGAAAAGGGTGAGTTCGACCTCGTCATCGCATTGCACGAAAAAGGCCAGCCGGAGGGCGGCAGCCCGGTCCACACCGACCCCCTGGTATGGATCACCAGCATCGATCACGCACGCCACGAACAGCGCCCCCTGCCGCTGGTACTGGCCCCGCCGCCCTGCATCTATCGCAACCGCGTCCTGCACACCCTGGGACTGCTCGACCGCAGCTGGCGGGTCGCCTACACCAGCTCGAGCTACAGCGGCATCATCGCCGCGGTGCGCGCCGGGCTGGGTGTGACCCTGGTGACCGCGAGCACGGTGCCTGAGGGGGTGCGGACGCTGGGCGAGCGCGAGGGCTTCCCCGACATGGGCGCGCTCGACGTATGCGTGCATTGCGAGCAGGCAAGCGCTTCGGAGGCCGCGAATTGCCTGGCGGAGTACGTCGCGGACAGTTTCGCCTGACGCCCCGCTCCGAGCGCAGCATCGCGCTCGGAGCACACGCTGCGCTCGACACCGGCAGGGCGTCATGGGCGAAGCAGGCTTTTCCGCGGCGCGCCTGCGCACACCTCGACCAGCGCCGCTCCTCGAGCCTGCGCCGGGCACCGCCGCCACCGCCGGGCCGCCC
>JBEOKH010000268.1:0-5382 GCA_040275625.1 Thauera sp.
CGTCGATGTCGTTGGCGGTGAGCGACAGCCGCGCGGCGACCATGCCGCAGCCGATGTCGACCCCCACCGCCGCCGGGATGATGGCCCGGTGGGTGGCGATCACCGAGCCGATGGTGGCACCGATGCCCAGATGCACATCGGGCATCGCGGCCACGTGGTGGTGGATGAACGGCAGGCTCGCGATGTTGGCGAGCTGCGCCTTCGAGCCTTCGTCGATGTCGTCGGTCCAGATCCTGACGGGCGTGGAACTGCCGTCCAGGACGGTCTTCACGGGCATGGCTGCTTCCTCCTGGCTTCTGTCGCTGTCCGACGCCGAAACCCGGCCGTTCGAGCGCCGAGGTCTCTCCCTGAAGCGCAAAGCCGGCGTGTGGCGCGAGCCGCCTCACGCACATCGCCAAGCTCGCAAGGATCGATGCTACTGCAGGGTCCTCACCCGTGTTGAGCCAGTACAACGGTCCTTCAAATTCGGCAGGGGGCTGATAGCATCGAGCCGTCTCCTCAGCTTGCCTGGCCGTTTCACCATGCCCCCACTCCCCCTTCCGACACCGCCCGCAGACAACCGGGGAACGCGCGCCGCACTGATCTTCGCGCTGAGCGCCGAGCGCCTGTCGATCCACTACGAGCACGGCCAATGGCTCACCGAGGCCCAGGGTGCGAGCTTCATCGCCGACTGGCTCCGGCGCAGCGAGCGCGCACTGCCGCTGGCGGAGCGCCGCCAGCTCTCCGCGCTCAGCGACGGCCTGGCGCGCCAGATCGCCGGCTCGCTGTCACGGGAGGCGGGCCTCTACACGACGCACGAGATGATGGAAGCGCTCGATCCGAACTACGACTCGGAGTTGGCGCGCTCGATGATGGACGAGTGCGCGCGGCTGCTGGACGTTCACTGACCGGGTTGCGGGGTCAGATTTTTCATTTGCTCATCCATCACTGACGGGGCCCTCGGCCACCGTTCCATCCTTATCACGGCGCGCTACGCCCACCTCACCTGTCCAGCATCGCCCGCGGCCACTCGCGCAGCCACCTCTCGTCGATGTCGTTGGCGGTGAGCGGCAGGCGCGCAGCGACCATGCCGGGCCTCAAGCAGTTCGGACTGGGCGCCCGGCGGACCTTGACCCGAGACCTCCGGCAGCGACGGCTTCGAGGGCCGGCCTGCGGTGCTGCCCACGTCCGCGGCAACCTGGTAGCCTGATGCCATGCACCCGCAACGCAATCCCCTACTCCGCCCCGTTGCGCACTGAGGCGGTCGTCGATGTCCCGCAGCATCCGCTATTACGACAGTCACGCCGCCCAATTCGCCGAGGGCACGCTGGGCGTGGACATGTCCGACCTGCACAGACGGTTCCTCGCGTACGTCCCCGCGCGCGGGCTGGTCCTGGAGGCGGGCTGCGGCGCAGGGCGCGATAGCAAGGCGTTTCTGCAAGCCGGATTCCGGGTGCGTGCCTTCGATGCGTCCGCCGAGCTCGTCCGGCTCGCACAAGCGCACTCGGGTCACCCGGTCGAATTACGCCGCTTCGAAGACGTCGACGAGCGCAGCTGCTACGACGGCATCTGGGCCTGTGCCAGCCTGCTGCACGTCCCCGAGGCCGACTTGCCCGCCACGCTTGCCCGCTTATGGGCCAGCCTGAAGCCGGGCGGCGTCTTCTACCTCAGCTTCAAGCATGGCGAAGGCGAACGCAGCGCCGGAGACCGCGACTTCACGGACGCGACCGAGGCAAGGCTCCGCGAATGGGTCTCGGGGCTGCCGGAGGTCGAGGCGCTGGAATGCTGGATCACGCGGGACCAGCGGCCGGAGCGTAGCGAGCAATGGCTCAATGGATTGCTGCGTAGGAAGACGGTGCCGACTCGCCGGCTCTTCACCGGTGAGCCACAGCACCCGCTGCTATCGCAACTCTGCCACTCGATCGCGCGCGCGGACGAGATCGACCTCGCGGTGTCCTTCGTGCAGGCCAGCGGCCTGCGCCTGCTGCTGCCCGACCTCCACGACGCGCTCGCCCGCCAGGCGGCGGAGTGGCGACCGCCGGCGCGGGTCCGCATCCTGACCAGCGACTACCTCGATATCACCGACCCGAACGCGCTGCGGCTGCTGATCCTGTTGCAGGAACAAGGCGCACAAGTGCGGATCTTCGAGTCCGGCGGCCGCAGCTTCCACCTCAAGGCTTACCTGTTTACCCACTTCCCCGATGTGAGCGCGCTGCATGGCACGGTCTTCATCGGCTCGAGCAACATCAGCCGCCCCGCGCTGACCGACGGGCTGGAATGGAACTACCGGGTCGACTACCCGGGCGACGACGGCTTCCTCGAAGCGCGCGCTCGCTTCGAGGAGCTTTTTCGCGACCCGCGGACCGTCGAACTCACCGACGCCTGGATCGAGCGCTATGAGACGCGCCGCGTACCACCGTCCCGGCCGATCGAGCCGAGCGCCGACGAGAACGAGCAGCCTGCGACCCCGACGCCGATCCAAAAAGAGGCGCTGGCCGCGCTCGCCCACACCCGGCGCGAAGGCTACCTGCGAGGCCTGGTCGTCCTTGCCACCGGCCTCGGCAAGACCTGGCTCGCCGCCTTTGATGCGGAACAACTCGGCGCCCGCCGCGTACTCTTCGTCGCCCATCGCGAAGAGATCCTCAACCAGGCTGCGGACACCTTCGTGCGCATCCGCCCGCGTGCCCGCGTCGGCTTCTACATGGGCCAGACCCGCGACACCCAGGTCGACGTGCTGTGCGCCTCGGTGCAGACCCTCGGCCGCAACGCCCACTTGGAGCGGTTCTCGCCGCAGCACTTCGATTACATCGTCGTCGACGAATTCCACCACGCCGCCGCGCCCACCTACCGCCGGCTGCTCGCCCACTTCGCGCCGCAGTTCCTGCTCGGGCTCACGGCGACGCCCGATCGCACCGACCAGTCCGACATCCTCTCCTTGTGCGACGACAACCTCGTCTTCGACCGCAATCTCTTCGCCGGCATCGAAGCACGGCTGCTGGCACCCTTCCACTACTACGGGGTCTGGGACGCATCGGTCGACTACAAGGAGATCCCCTGGCGCAACGGCCGCTTCGACCCGGACAAGCTGTCGAACAAGCTCGCTACCCTCGCACGCGCCCGCCATGCGCTCAGGGAATGGCGCAAGCGCGCGCAACGGCGCACCCTCGCCTTCTGCGTTTCGATCCGCCACGCCGAGTTCATGGCGACGCAGTTTCGTTCGCAAGGGATCGACGCCGCTGCCGTCTACACCGGCTCGGATCTCGCACGGGGCGAAGCGCTGGAGCAACTCACCGATGGTCGGCTCGCGGTGATCTTCTCGGTCGACCTGTTCAACGAGGGTGTCGACCTACCTACGATCGACACCGTCCTGATGCTGCGCCCCACCGAGTCGAAGATCCTCTTTCTGCAACAGCTCGGCCGCGGCCTGCGCAGAGCCGAGGGCAAGGAGCGGCTGGTGGTGCTCGACTTCATCGGCAACCACCACAGCTTCCTGCACAAGCCCCAGGCGCTCGGGCAGATCGGCAGCGGTTACAAGCAGTTGGCGGACTTCGCCCGCAAGGTCGAGACCCGCCGGCTCGAACTCCCCGCAGGCTGCTACATCAACTTCGACCTGGAGTTGATCGACTTCCTCAAGTCGCTCGACGGTGACGGGATCGCCCGGGAGTACGAAGGGCTGCGCGACGGCCTCGGCCGGCGACCGACCCTCGCGGAGTTTTATCGAAGCGGGGCGAATCTCGGGCGGATGAGGAGGGAGTACGAGAGCTGGTTCGGGCTCGTGAAGGCCATGGACGATCTCGGCGAAGCGGAGTCGGTGGTTCTCGATGCGCATTCGGGATTCCTGCGCGAGATCGAGACGACTGCGATGACCAAGAGCTTCAAGATGGTCCTGCTCGAGGCCTTCCAGGAACTCGATGGCTGGCGGGCACCGCCGAGCCTCGGTCAAGTGGCCGAGCGCTCCTGGAAGATCCTCCAGCGCCGCCGCCCCTTACTCGCAGACCTTCCCGAGACCCTCGACGACACCGAAGAAGGCACGAGCAAGGGCTGGCAACGCTTCTGGCGGGACAACCCGGTCAATGCCTGGATCGGTGGAAACCAGCCGACCAAGGGAAGCCTCTTCTTCCGGGTGCAAGGCGATGCTTTCGAACCCTCCTTTCCCGTCATCCCTGACCGGCGCGAGACGCTGACGGCGATGGTGCAGGAGCTGATCGACTACCGCCTGGCCGCATACGAGGCGCGCCGCGCCGCGACGACCGGCACTGACAATGTCATTCCCTTCGTTCGCCCAAGCCCCGTCGGGGTCGAGCTCCCCTATTTCCCGAACCTGCGTATCGCCTGCGGGCATTTCCGCACTTCCCGTACGGATGCCGAAGAACATCGCCGCATCGGTTCCGGACATGGCCGCCTCGACCCCGCCCGCCACTTCATCGCGCGCGCCTCCGGCAATTCGATGAACGGCGGCAAGAACCCGATCCGTGACGGCGACTATCTGCTGCTCGAGCTCGTCGGCCCCACAAATGCCGGCTCGATCACCGGCAGCATCATGGCGATCGAGCGCCAGGACCAAACGGGAGAAGACCAATACCTGCTACGGGTGGTCACCAAGCAAAGCGATGGCAGCTACGTCCTCGTCGCCAACAACCCCGATTACGAGGACATCCACGTCACCCCCGAAATGGCGGAAGAGCTGCGGACGCTGGCGCGCCTGAAGGCGGTCGTCGATCCCTTGGAACTCGCGGTGGGCGAGTCCTTCATGCGTGAAGAGATCCCTGCGCTATTCGGCGAGGAATACAACCCTGCAAACTGGAACGTGGGGCACGTCGTGCTACCGGACCGAAACGCCCACGTTCTCCTCGTCACCCTGAACAAACAGGGCAAGGCAGAAGAGCACCGGTATCTGGACCGCTGGGTGGACGAACGCACGTTCGAATGGTCGACGCAGAATGCGACGACTCCCGACAGCAAGAAAGGGCGGGAGGTCATCGGGCACGAGAAGCTGGGTATCACGCTGCATCTGTTCGTGCGGGAGACGAAGTTGGCAGGCGGGAAGGCGGCGCCGTTCCTGTATTGCGGAACGGCCCGCTACAAGACCCATAAGGGAAGCGCGCCGATGAGTGTCGTGCTCGACGTCGGGTAAGTTGGCGCGTCCTTCATCCAACGCCGGTTTCCAATGTTCCGGGAGCTGCTCAGTGCCCTCGCAGACTGGGCTGCGTAGTCGTCGGCACGTCGCAAGCTGTAGGCAGGGTCTTGGATAGCCCGGAAGCAGGCGCGATCCCCGCACGCCCCACCCTCTTCCCGCCGTAGAATCCAGCCTCGCCCCCTCCACTGCCAGGCCACCGCCCCCCCCCCCCCCCCCCCCCACCCCCCCCCCCCCCCCCCCCCCCCCCCCCCCCCCCCCCCCCCCCC
>JBEOKH010000269.1:0-14551 GCA_040275625.1 Thauera sp.
CGATGATCAGGATGAAGACCGGGATGCGGATCTCGTAGGGGATGAAGTTGCGCAGCGCCGACACCGCGACGTTGGACAGCGCCATCACGAGCACGGTGGCCAGACCGAGGCTGACCGCGTTGACCATGCTGGTGCTGACCGCGAGGATCGGACACAGGCCGAGCAACTGGCCGAGCCCGGTGTTCTGCTTCCACAGGCCGTTCCAGGCGATGTCGCGGAATTGTTGCGGACTCATGCTCATTCTCCCAGCACGCCGCCGGCGGGGGCGGCGAACAGCGCGTCCATGTGCTCGACCGCGAACGCGGTGCTGCGGCCCGCGGCGCGCACCACGGCGCGCGCGCTGATCGTGGCGCCGGTCCGATAGCCGAAGGTGCCGCCGTCCTTGCGCACCGTCCACTCGGCGGTGTTCACATCCTTCCAGGTGGCGATCGCGAACTGGCCGATCCACGGCAGGTCCTTGCGGCGGTCCTTTTTCGGGTCGATGTAGTCGCCCAGGCCCGGGGTTTCCTTGTGCCCGGTGACGCGCACCCCCGAGAGCAGGCCATTGGTGTTCACCGCGACCACGAGCGCGATGCGGCCGGCGTAGCCGTCGGTGGCGGCGCCCTCGATGACGAGCGCGACTGCCTCACCCCCCTTGCGCGCGCGCCACACTCGACCACCGTCGTCCATGCCGATCTGCGGCGCGGGGCCGAAGCGGACGACGTCGGCGAGCAGGTCGTTGTCGTAGCTGCCCGGCGGCAGCACCTCGTCGATCAGGCGCATCTGCGCCTCCTGCGCGGAGGCCTCGATCGCCGGCTGGGTGATGCGCCAGGTGGCCGCCATCAGGGCGGTGAATACCAGGGTGAACACCACCATGATCGCGCCGGTACGCAGCGCGGTGCGGGTTGCGGAGTAGCGCGCGCTCACTTGCCGGCTCCCTTCGCGTCGTTGCGGTGGCCGAACACGGGCGGTTGGGTCTTCATGTCGAGCAGCGGCACGCACAGGTTCATCAGCAGCACGCCGAAGGCGATGCCTTCGGGGTAGGCGCCGAAGTTGCGGATCAGCCAGGCGATGAGCGCGATGCCGGCCGCGAAGAGCAGCTTGCCGCGCGGGGTGGTGGCACCGGAGACCGGGTCGGTGACGATGAAGAAGGCGGCCAGCATCGCTCCGCCGCTCGCCAGATGGAACAGCGGCGAGGCGAAGCCGGCGGGATTCGTGAGCCAGAACGCGCCGGAGATCGCTGCCAGCGTGACGATGAAGGCCACCGGCATGTGCCAGGTGATGATGCGCAGCGCGAGCAGGAACAGGCCGCCGGCGATGTAGCCGACCGATATCCACTCCCAGCCGCGGCCGCCGAGCGCGCCGAAGGCCGAGCCCTGCAGCACCGCATCCACCGTCTGCACGCCCGCGCGCAGGCCGGTGCGCAGCGCATCGAGCGCGGTGGCGCCGGTGATGCCGTCGAGGTCGCGCGGCCCGCCGAGGATCAGCGCGAGCTGGGTGTCGAACGCCAGCTGCCCGGCAGGTGGCCACTGCGACATCAGCGCCGGAAAGGCGACGATCATCGAGCAGTAGGCGATCATCGCCGGGTTGAAGGGGTTCTGGCCGAGGCCGCCGTAGAGGTGCTTGACGGCGACGATCGCCACCAGCACCCCACCCACGGTGAGCCACCACGGCACGATCGGGGGAAAGCACAGCGTGACCAGCCAGGCGGTGACCACCGCCGACAGGTCGGTCACCGCGATCGCCACCGGGCGGCGGCGCAGGTGCAGCATCAGCGCCTCGGCGGCGAGCGCGGTGAGGGTGGCGATCGTCAGGTTGATCAGCACACCGGCACCGATGACGAGGACGTGGGCGACGACGCCGGGGACGAGCGCGAGCAGCACTAGGCCCATCGTGCGCTGCACGCTGACCGGTTTGCGGACGTAGGGAGAGTGGATCATGTAAGGCTCAGGGGCGGGGCTCGGCGGCTGCGATGGCCGCGTCGGCGGGCTGCGGCGCAGTGTCGACGGCCGCGGCCTCGAGCACCTTGCGGCGGGCTTCGATGTCGGCGATCTCGGCCTGCGTCTCGGGGCTCAGGTTGTCGGTGTTCTGCGGCCGCACCTCGGCCTTCTGCGCCTTGGCGCGTGCGAGCGCGGCGGCGATCAGGGCCTTCTTGGGGTCTTCCGCGGCAGCGGGCTCGGCGGCCGGGGTTTCGGTCGCGCCGGTCTCGGTCAGTCGGGCGCGGGTTTCGGCGGCCTTGGCGGCGAGCTTGGCGGCCTTCTCTGCCTTCTCGCGCTCCTGGCGGAAGTTGCGGAACTCGAAGCGTTCGCGGGCCTGATCTGCGGCGGTCTTGTCACGCTCGCGTGCCCAGATTTCGCTCTTGGAGAAGCGGAAGTAGTCGACCAGCGGGATGTGCGACGGGCATACGTACGTACAGGCGCCGCACTCGATGCAGTCGAAGAGGTTGTATTCCTGTGCCTTGCCGAAGTTCTTTGCGCGACTGAACCAGTACAGCTCGAAGGGCTGCAGCTCTACAGGGCAGGCCTTGGCGCATTCGGTGCAGCGGATGCAGGGCTGCTCGGGCGGGGCGGGCGGGAAGAGCCCGGGCGAGGCCGAGATGATGCAGTTGGTGCCCTTGACCACCGGCACGTCCAGGCGCGGCATCGCAAAGCCCATCATCGGGCCGCCCATCAGGTAGCGGTCGGTGTCGGCCTTGGGGTGGGCGAGTGCGAGCAGGTCCTCGACCGGGGTGCCGAGCGCCACCTCCCAGTTGCCCGGGGTCGCGCAGTTGCCCGTCAGCGTGACGACGCGGCTCACCAGCGGTTCGCCGTGGGCGATCGCGCGATACACCGCATGCGCGGTGCCGACGTTGAAGCATTGCACGCCGTAATCGGCGCCGAGCTTGCCGTAGGGGATCTCGATGCCGGTGAGGACGCGGATGAGCTGCTTTTCGCCGCCGGCCGGGTAGAGGGCCGGCACCGGCACGATGCTGACACCATGCGCGGAGGCGGCGGCCGCTTCCTTCATCGCGGCGATCGCCTCGGGCTTGTTGTCCTCGACGCCGATCATCAGTTCGCGGGCACCGATCAGTTCGCGCAGGATGGTGGCGCCGGCGAGGATCTCGGCGGCACGCTCGCGCATCAGGCGGTCGTCGCAGGTGATCCAGGGCTCGCATTCGGCGCCGTTGAGGATCAAGGTTTCGATGCCGCTGCCGCGCCCGAGCTTGACGTGGCTCGGGAAGGTGGCGCCGCCGAGGCCGACGATGCCGCAGTCGCGCAGCCAGGCCAGTGCCTGCTCGCGGCTGGCGGCGTGGTAGTCGAACGGAGCGCGCTCGATCCAGCGGTCCTCGCCGTCGGCCTCGATCTCCACGCAGGGGGTGTCGAGGCCGGAGGGATGTGCCATCGGATGGGCTGCGATTGCGCTCACCGTGCCGGAGGTCGGGGCGTGCACCGCGGTACCGAGAAAGCCTTCGGCCTCGCCGATGCGCTCGCCCTTCAGGACCCGCTGCCCGACCTCGACGATACAGGTCGCACCCGCGCGCGCGCTCTGGCGCAAGGGCACGATCAGGCGTGCCGGCAACGGCGCCTTGCGGATCGCAGCGCCTGCCGATTCGTCCTTGTGCGCGTCCGGCTTGACGCCGCCGTGGAATTTGAACAGACGCCCGATCATGCTGCCTTCCTGATCTCGACCACCGGATACTTCCATTTCCAGGTCTGCACCGTCTCGCCCACCGCCACCATCGCGATGCAGTCGACCGGACAGGGCGCGACGCACAGCTCGCAGCCGGTGCACAAGGGCTCGACCACGGTGTGCATCTGCTTGGCAGCGCCGACGATCGCGTCCACCGGACAGGCCTGGATGCAAAGCGTGCAGCCGATGCAGACCTGTTCGTCGATGACCGCGACCGACTTGGGTTTCTCGACGCCGTGCTCTTCGGAGAGCGGCTTGAACTCGCGCCCAAGCAGGTCGGCGAGCTTGCGGATGCCTTCCTCGCCACCCGGCGGGCACTGGTTGATCTCGGCCTCGCCGTTGGCGATCGCCTCGGCGTAGGGCTTGCAGCCGGGAAAGCCGCACTGGCCGCACTGGGTCTGCGGCAGGATGGCGTCGATCTTCTCGACCAGGGGGTCGCCCTCGACCTTGAAGCGGATCGCGGCGTAGCCGAGCGTGAGGCCGAGCACGACGGCGATGCCGGACATCACGAGGATTGCGGTGAACATGCTGGCGGCGGTCTCAGTGGAAGCGGTCGAGGCCGGCGAAGCCCATGAACGCGAGGCTCATGAAGCCGGCGGTGATCATGGCGATCGCGGTGCCCTTGAAGGCGAGCGGCACGTCGGCGCCGTCGAGGCGCTCGCGGATGCCGGCAAACAGCACCAGCGCGAGGGTGAAGCCGAGCGAGGAGCCGAAGCCGAACAGCAGCGACTCGAGCAGGTTGTGCTTCATGCCGACGTTGAGCAGCGGCACACCGAGCACCGCGCAGTTGGTGGTGATCAGCGGCAGGTAGATGCCGAGCACCTGGTGCAGCAGCGGGCTGGTCTTCTGGATGATCAGCTCGGTGAGCTGGACGATCGCCGCGATGACGACGATGAAGGACAGGGTGCGCAGGTAGCCGAGGTCGAAGGGCTGCAGCAGGTAGTGGTCGATCAGGTAACTGGTACCGGAGCCGACGGTGAGCACGAAGGTCGTGGCCGCGCCCATGCCGATGGCGGTCTCGAGCTTTTTCGACACGCCCATGAACGGACACAGCCCGAGGATGCGGACGAGGACGACGTTGTTCACCAGAACGGCGCCGATGACGACAAAGATGTAGCTGGTCATGATCCGCGCACGGAAGGTAATTCGCCGGATTATCCTCCGCGCAGAAGGTGGGCATCAACCCTGATCGCGCAAGGGAATCACCAGCGGCTCGCGGCTTGCGCCGCGCCTGCGGAAACCTGCGCGTCTCCCGACTGGCGGCAGGCGCAGCGCACGCAGGTGCCCTGAACATTCGGACGCGCCGGGGAGCGGCGCCCGCCGCGAGCGCCTGGGGTGCGTCAGCGCCACTCGGGCGGCGGCGGGGCGAGACTGGCGGTGTGCAGTGGCCAGTGCCCGCGGCGGCGGTCGTCGAAGAAGTGGCGCAGGCTGATCGCAATCGAGCGGAAGGCGATCTGTTCCCAGGGAATCTCGTCCTCGGCGAACAGGGCCACCTCGAGCGACTCCTCGCCGGCGCGAAAGTCGAGATCGAGCAGGCGCGCGCGGTAAATGATATGCACCTGGCTGATGTGCGGCACGTCGATCAGGGTATAGAGTTCGCCGACCTCGATGCGCGCGCAGGCCTCCTCGAGCGTCTCGCGCGCGGCGGCCTGGGCGGTGGTTTCCTCGTTCTCCATGAAGCCGGCGGGCAGGGTCCACATGCCCAGCCGCGGCTCGATCGCGCGTCGGCAGAGCAGGACCTTGTCCTCCCACACGGCCAGGGCGCCCACCACCATCTTCGGATTCTGGTAGTGGATGGTGCCGCAGTGCGCGCACACGTGGCGCGGCAGGGTGTCCCCGGGCGGGACGCGGAAGGCGACGGTGGATCCGCAGCTGGAGCAGTATTTCATGATCGCGCGAGTGAGGTTTTCACGGATTCTAGCCCGCTTTCCCTTGCACGCCGCGCTCCAGCGGCTCAAGAATGGCGTCCGCGCGCCGTTAGCAGGGTCCGGGCGCTGCTGTGTCCGGCAAAGCAATCGACAGTGAGGAAGGCATGCCGCAACCGATCGACATGAGACGCTACGCGCAACTCAAGGCTGCAGGGGATCTGCCGTCTCCGCGCGGGGTTGCGCTCGCGATCATCCGGCTCACGCAGTCGAACGATGTGTCCCTGGCCGAGCTGGGGCGCGTGATCAAGGGCGACCCCGCCTTCGTCGGGCGGCTGATCAAGGCGGCCAATGGCCTGATCGCCGAGCACCGGCGCGCGATCGTGTCGGTGCAGGAGGCGCTGATGGTGCTCGGCCTGCCCGCGGTGCGGACGCTGGCGCTGGGCTTCTCGCTGCTGTCGACTTACCGCAAGGGGTCCTGCCAGGGCTTCGACTATCCGCGTTTCTGGTCGTCGGCGCTGCTGATGGCGATTGCGATGCAGGCGCTCACGCAACGTGTGCGGGTGGTCGCCCCCGACGAGGCCTTCAGCCTCGGACTGCTGGCGCGGGTTGGAGAGCTCGCGCTCGCGACCCTTTATCCCGAGGCCTTCTCGCGCCTGCTCGGCGACCTGTACCGCAATCCCGCCGCGCAGCAGGTCGTGCTCGAAGACCAGGCGTTCGCGATGAACCATCGCGAGCTCGGCGCGGCCATGCTGGCAGACTGGGGGGTGCCCGACGCGCTCGTGCAGCCGGTGCGTTTCCACGAGCAGCCCGAACTGGCCGGCTACGCGGACGATTCGCGCGAGGCGGGCATCGTGCAGTGCCTGGTGCTGGCGCGTGCGGTGGCCCAGCTCTGCCTTGCCCCGGAGTCCGAGCATGTGCGCTTGATGGCGCCGATGCTGCGCCTGTCGGGGCGGCTCGGCCTGGCGCGCACGGAGTTCGTGTCCTTGTGCGAGCGTGTCGGGCGCGACTGGGGTGAGTGGGGCAAGCTGCTGCAGATCCGGACCGAGGAGGCGCCGCGCTTCGTCGAGTTGAGCGGCGCTGCCGCCGAGGCAGTCGGCGAGGCGGCGCAGGGTGCGCCGGTGCCGTCGGCGGAGGCGGACGGCGAGCGGCCGATGCGGGCGCTGGTCGTGGTCGGTGCGCGCGATGACCGTGCGCTGGTGTGTGCCGAGCTCGAGGCTGCCGGTCTCGCGGTGTTCGTCGCCACCGGCCCGGACGCCGCGCTCGAGACCGCGCTCGATGTCCAGCCGCAGCTCCTGGTGGCGGAGTGGTCGGCCGACGGCGAGCGCGTGGTGCGGGGGCTGCGCGACATGCGGCTCGGTCGCGGGGTCTATGTGACAGCGCTGATGCCGGGCGAAGATGAGGCCTTGCTGCTTGCCGCGTCCGCTGCCGGCGCCGATGACTTCCTTGTCCGTCCCTTGCGCCGCGCTGCGCTGACGCTGCGCCTGCACGCCTGCCTGCGCATGCTGGTGCTGCAGCAGGAACTCGAACACGAACGCGAGGAACTGCGCAACTTTGCCGCCGAGCTGTCGATCTCCAACCGGCGCCTGCAGGAGGCGGCGCTCACCGATCCGCTGACCGGGCTGCCTAATCGTCGCCAGGCGATCGACTCGATGGAGGCCGAGTGGGCCACGGCGACGCGGCACAATCGCGCGTTCTCGGTGATGATCGTCGATCTCGATGGCTTCAAGGCGATCAACGATACCCACGGTCACGACGTCGGCGACATGGCGCTGCGCCACGCAGCCGAAGCCCTGCGCAGCGCGTTGCGCACCCAGGACGTCATCTGCCGCACCGGTGGCGACGAGTTCCTCGTCCTGTGCCCGGATACCGATCTGCGGGCGGCGATGGTGGTGGCCGAGCGCCTGCGGCTCGCCGCGCAGGCGCGAGCGGTCGAGACCGGTGGGCCGCAGATCTTCCTGACCGCGAGCGTCGGCGTGGCCATGCGCGTGCCGGAGATGGCCGGCGTGGATGCGCTGATCAAGTGCGCTGACGACGGCGTTTATCGCGCCAAGCAGCGCGGGCGCAACTGCATCGTCGCGCTGCAGCACGCGCCGGCCGCGCCCTGAGGCGGCGCCCCGCTCCGGTCTGCGCGTCGGCGCGGCCAAGGACGCCGTGATCCCGCCCTTCGCGGCATTTGCGGTCGGTGTTGCTGGCAGGCGACACCTGTGGCGTGACGTGGCGCACGAAGCGCAGCACCGGAGCTTGCCGGAGTTGAGAAACTACTTTAACTTGCAGTCGTTGATCCCCGTGCGGGCTGGAAAACCATGGATCGCCCCGATTTCCAGGACGACATTCGCGAACTGAATCTCGCCTATCTGATGCTGGCCCAGCAGATGCTGCGCAGCGATCGTGCGACGGCGCTGTTCAGGCTCGGCATCGACGAGCGATTCGCGGACCTGATCGAATCCATGTCGGCGGCCAAGCTGGTGCGGATGGCATCGAGCCAGATGCTGCTGCCCCGCTTCCGCTTTGATGATGAGCAACTCGCCCGACTGATGGCGGGCGAGGGGCGCGATGCCGCCAGCGCCGGCCTGCATGCGGCGATTCTCGCCGCCGGCAAGGCCGCGACCGACGCGCGCTGAGGAGTGCCTTATGAAGAACAAGAGTGTGATCGAGGAAGCCGATGACGTGCGCCGCGCCGTGGAGATGGTGCAGCTTGGCGCGCGCATGCAGATGCTCGAGGTCGAGACCCGCCTGAGCCGCGAGAAGCTGCTCAGGATCTACAAGGAAGTGCGCGGCGCCTCGCCCCCCAAGGGCATGCTGCCGTTCTCGACCGACTGGTTCATGACCTGGCAGCCGAACGTGCATTCGTCGCTGTTCATGAACCTGCATCGATATTTCACCGGCGTCGGCGTGCACGGGCTCGACGCCATCCTCAAGGCCTATCACCTCTACCTCGATCATATCGAGGTCGGTGTGATCGAGCCGGCGCTCAGCCTGACCCGCGCCTGGACGCTGGTGCGCTTCTTCGATGCCGACCTGCTGCAACTCGCGGCGTGCACCCGCTGCGGTGGCGACTTCGTCGTGCACGCGCATGATCCGGTGCACGACTATGTCTGTGGCCTGTGCAACATGCCTTCGCGCGCGGGCTCCTCGCGGCGCAAGGCCGCCACGCGCAAGGCCGTCTCGCCGACCCGCAAGCTCGTCACCACCTGACCGCGGCGGGCACGCCAGGCGTGCATTGCGCTGTCCGCTCCACCATGGGCCGCCCTGGAAACAGGCGGCCCATGTTTCATGCAGGCGCGCCGCGCGGTGATGCGTGGATGGCGCTCAAGTTGTCGTGGGCGCGGCCGTTACAGCCGAAGAGAGCTGTGCCCGTCCCGGTGCAGCGTCGCGATCCGCTCTGGAGTCTCCGGTGTTCCTGATCATTGGCTACGTCATCATCCTCGCCGCCTCGCTCGGCACCTATGCGGTGCACGGCAGCCTGGCGGCGCTCTGGGTGCCCATGGAGTACATCGCGATCATCGGCCTGATGATCGGCGGCTTCGTCGCCGGCAACGGGCCGAAGGCGATCAAGGCCACGCTCGGCTCGCTGTCGCTGGCGGTCAAGGGGTCCAAGTACAACAAGGCGCTCTACATCGACCTGCTCGCGCTCCTGTTCGAGATCCTCGCGAAGGTGCGCAAGGAAGGTCTGATGTCGATCGAGAACGACATCGAGAACCCCGACTCCAGCCCGATCTTCTCCAAGTATCCGGGCGTCGCTGCCGATCACCATGCGGTCGAGTTCCTGACCGACTATCTGCGCATGATGGTGGGCGGCAACCTCAACGCGTTCGAGATCGAGAACCTGATGGACATGGAGATCGAGACCCACCATCAGGAGGCGCACACCGCGCCGCACGTGGTGTCCAAGGTGGCCGACGCGGTGCCCGCATTCGGTATCGTGGTGGCGGTGATGGGCGTGGTGAACGTGATGGGCTCGGTCGGGCAGCCGCCGGCGGTGCTCGGCAAGATGATCGGTGGCGCGCTCGTGGGCACCTTCCTCGGCATTCTGGTCTCGTATGGCTTCGTGGCGCCGATCGCCAGCCAGCTCGAGCAGAAGGTCGAGGAGAGCGGCAAGATCTACCAGGTCATCAAGGTGGTGCTGCTGGCGAGCATGAACGGCTATGCGCCGCAGGTCGCGGTGGAGTTCGGCCGCAAGGTGCTGTACTCGACCGATCGCCCGGGCTTTGCAGAGCTCGAGCAGGAACTGAAGAGCCGCAAGGGCTGACGGCAATGCGCGCGATCGGCCACGACTCCCGCTGCGCTGAGGGCTTGCCGCACGCACTGGCGAGCGGAGGTGCGCGGTGAGCGACGATACCCAGCAGCCCATCGTCGTCAAGCGCATCAAGAAGGGCGGCGGCGGCCACCACGGCGGCGCGTGGAAGATCGCCTACGCGGACTTCGTGACCGCGATGATGGCTTTCTTCCTGCTGATGTGGCTGCTCGGTTCGACCGCGCAGGGCGACCTCGAAGGTATCGCCGACTACTTCCAGAATCCGCTCAAGCTGGCCATGCAGGGCGGCGAGGGCACCGGCGACAGCTCCAGCATCATCAAGGGCGGCGGCGAGGATCTGTCGCGCAAGGTCGGCCAGGTGAAGCGTGGCGACACGGCCAGCACGCGCGCGATCAACCTCGACGCGGCGCCCGCGCACGCCAAGAGCGAGGCCCAACTCGCCGCCGAGATGGTGAAAGCGGCGGCCGAGCGTCGCGAGCGCTCGCGCCTGATCGACCTCAAGGGCAAGCTCGAGGCGGTCATCGAGGCCAACCCGACGCTGCGTCAGTTCAAGAACCAGATCCTGCTCGACATCATCGACGAGGGGCTGCGAATACAGCTCATCGACGCCCAGAGCCGGCCGATGTTCACTTCGGCGAGCGCCGACCTGCGCCCGTACACGAAGGTTTTGCTGCGCGAGATCGCCGCCGCGCTCAACGATGTCGACAATCGCATCAGCATGTCGGGGCATACCGACTCGGCCCAGTACGTGGGGGGCGAGCGCGGCTTCTCGAACTGGGAGCTGTCCTCGAATCGCGCCAACGCCGCGCGCCGCGAACTGGTCGCGGGCGGGCTGGAGGGCGGCAAGATGGTGCGTGTGGTGGGGCTGGCCGACACCGCGCACCTGAATCCCGATGATCCGCTCGATCCGGCCAACCGGCGGATCAGCATCATCGTGCTCAACAAGGCCGCCGAGGAGGCCCTGCGCGGCCAGCAGGGCGGTGGCCGCGATGGTGCTCAAGTCGGGCGCCCCGCGGCCGATATCAAGACGGACGCAAGGATTTTCCCGGCGCCCAACTGAACGCAAGGCTGCAGCAATGTCCGAACTGCTGAAGAACATCGATGCCCGCACCCGGCTCGCGGGCACCAACAAGCTCGAGATCCTGCTGTTCACGCTCGGGGTCGATCCGCGCAGCGGCTGTCGCGAAACCTACGGCATCAACGTGTTCAAGGTGCGCGAGGTGATGCGCCGGCCGACGATCACCGCTGCGCCCGACATGCCCGATGCGGTGCAGGGCATGGTGAGCCTGCGCGGCGCGCTGGTGCCGGTGGTCGACCTTGGCCGCTACATCGGCATCGGCGACGAGGCGGCGCGCGAGATCATGATCGTCACCGAGTACAACGGTCACACCCAGGGCTTTCTGGTCGAGGGCGTCGACACCATCCTGCGCCTGGACTGGTCGCAGATGCGGGTGCCGCCCGAGATGCTCACCGCACGCATGGGGGGCCTGGTCACCGCGGTCACCTCGCTCGCCGACGGGCGCCTGGTGATGATGCTCGACGTCGAGCGTGTGCTGTCGGAGACCTCGCGCTACGACGACGAATTCCTCTTTCGCGACATCACGCCGATTCCCGGCGGCGACGAGCACGTGGTGTTCTTCGCCGACGACTCGTCGGTGGCGCGCCGGCAGATCGCCCAGACCCTGGATGCGATGGGGGTGCGCCACGTCGGTGCGGTGAACGGGCGCCAGGCCTGGGAGGAACTGCGCAGGGTGGCGGCGCGCGCCGAGGCGAACGGGCGCCAGGTGAGTGACTTCGTCAGCCTGGTGCTGACCGACGTCGAGATGCCGGAGATGGACGGCTTCATGCTGACCCGCCAGATCAAGGCCGACCGCCGGTTCACCGGGGTGCCGGTGATCATGCACTCGTCGCTGTCGGGCAGTTCGAACCAGCAGCTCGGCCAGTCCGTCGGCGTAGACGAGTACGTGTCGAAGTTCGAGCCGCAACGCCTGTCGCAGGTGTTGGCACGCCTGCTTGGCGTGGGCGACGGCAGCGCCGGACACTGAGGAGGCGCCATGGAACACAACCGCTACGAAGAGTCCGCCCTGTTCGACGCCGTCGACGGCCGCGCCACGCTGGCCGGCTCGAACCGCCTCGAGATCCTGCTGTTCTCGCTCGGCACCGGTGAGAACTTCGGCATCAACGTCTTCAAGGTGCGCGAGGTGTCGCGCACCCCCTTCATCACCCGCACGCCCAACATGCCGACCGGGGTCGAGGGCCTGATCTCGCTGCGCGGCAACGTGATTCCGGTGCTGTCCCTGGGTGTCATTCTCGGCCTGGCGCCATCCGGCGCGCCGCTCGGCGCGGCGATGATGGTCACCGAGTACAGCAAGCGCACGCTCGGCTTTCTGGTCGAGTCGGTGGATCGCATCGTGCGGGTCGAATGGAACCGCGTGCGCGCGCCCGAGAACCTGTCGACCGGCGCGCACAGCTTCATCACCGCGATCACCGAGCTCGACGATGGCCGCCTGGTGTCCATCCTCGATGTCGAGTCCATTCTCGCCGACACCTTCGGCGAGGCGGTGGTGGGCGACATCGCACCGATCGGCAACGGGCACGAGGTCAATGTGTTCTTCGTTGACGACTCGACGGTCGCCCGCCGCAAGATCACCGAAGTGCTCGATCGCCTCGGCGTGCGTCACAAGCACGCCACCAACGGCCTGGAGGCCTGGAACCGGCTCGACAGCCTCGCCTCGCATGCCGAGCATTCCGGACACCGCCTGGTCGACGAGATCGACATGATCATGCTCGACGCCGAGATGCCCGAGATGGACGGTTATGTGCTCACCCGCAGGATCAAGGGCGACGCGCGCTTCGCGGGCATCCCGGTGGTCATGCACTCGTCGCTGTCTTCCGAGGCCAACCGCGCGATGGGCACCCGCGTCGGGGTGGACGCCTACGTGGCAAAATTCGACGCCGAAGTATTGGCCGAAACCATTCGCCCGATGTTGCAGCGGGCGCGTCGGGCCTCCTGACCGCACAGGCACAGAATCCGGAGATCAACAATGTCCGACCCCAAGACCCGATTCCTTGTTGTAGACGATTTTTCGACCATGCGTCGCATTGTGCGCAACCTGCTCAAGGAGCTTGGCTTCGCCAACGTCGATGAGGCCGAGGACGGCGCGGTCGCGCTGCAGAAGCTCAAGAGCGCGCCCTACGACTTCGTCGTCACCGACTGGAACATGCCCAACATGGACGGGCTGGCGCTGCTGCAGAGCATCCGCCGCACGCCCCAGCTCAAGCATCTGCCGGTGTTGATGATCACCGCCGAGGCCAAGAAGGAAAACATCATCGCCGCCGCCCAGGCAGGCGCCAGCGGATATGTGGTCAAGCCCTTCACCGCGGCCACGCTGGCGGAGAAGCTGGACAAGATCTTCGAGAAGATGGGGCGCGGTCCGGCCTGAACGCGGCCGCCAGCGCACACGGAGCACAGACATGAGCAGAAAGCCCAGAGCGGAGCCTTCAGGCGATTCCGACGAATTGCAGGCGCTCTTCGACAGCATCGCAGCCGTGCCCGCGGGCGCCTCCGCGAGCACGGCCGAGATCGGCGGCGACGTCCTGTCGATCGACGAGTCCGGAGACAGCGACGAGTTGCAGGCCCTCTTCGATGCGGTCGCCGACCAGGGCACGCCGGTCGCACGACCCACGAGCGCAATGGAGCCGGTCCCGTCCGAGCTCGGCGGTCTTGCCAGCGATGACGTGGTGTACAACCGCCTCGGCCAGCTCACCCGCCAGGTGCATGAGGCGCTGCGCGAACTCGGCCTCGACGCCACGCTGCACGAGGCGGCCGTGGCCGTTCCCGATGCGCGCCAGCGTCTGGACTACGTTGCGCGCACCACCGAGCAGGCGGCCAGCCGCGTGCTCAACGCGACCGACCTCGCGCGTCCGATCCAGGACGAGCTGGCGAGCGGTGCCGACGAGCTCGGCGCGCGCTGGGACGCGCTGTACGCCGGACGCATGACGCCCGACGCGTTCCGTGAACTGAGCGCCGACACCCGCGGATTCCTGTCCGCGGTGGGCGAGGGCGCACGTGCCACCGGCACGCAGTTGCACGAGATCATGATGGCGCAGGACTTCCAGGACCTGACCGGGCAGGTGATCAAGCGCCTGCTCGAACTCACCCACACCCTCGAGACCCAGCTCCTGCAGGTGCTGATCGAGGCCGCGCCGGCCCAGGTCCGCAGCGAGGACGAGTCGGGTCTGCTCAACGGGCCGGTGATCGATCCGAACGGGCGCAGCGACGTCGTGCAGGGTCAGGCTCAGGTCGACGAACTGCTCGAGCGCCTCGGGTTCTGATCAATCGACGGGGCTTTGCCCCGTCTGCGCCGGTGTGCGACCGCCCATGGCGGCAGCATCGGCAACTGGAGCAAGCTGAGCCATGAGCGATTTTGCCGGGATGGAGGATCTGCTGCAGGACTTCCTCGTCGAAGCCGGTGACCTGCTGTCCGACGTGGACAACAAGCTCGTCGAACTCGAGCACAGCCCTGACGACCCCGGGCTGCTCAACGACATCTTCCGCGGCTTTCACACCATCAAGGGCGGTGCCGGCTTTCTTGGCGCCGCCGAGCTGGTGACCCTCTGCCACCTGACCGAGAGCCTGTTCGACAAGCTGCGCAAGCGCGAACTTGCGGTCACCCCCGAGCGCATGGACGTGATCCTGTCCGCCACGGGCGTCGTCCGCGACATGTTCGTCGACCTCGGCCGGGGGACCCGGCCGGGGCCGGCGGCACCCGCCTTGCTC
>JBEOKH010000270.1:0-6360 GCA_040275625.1 Thauera sp.
ACCCGCGCCTGGGCCGCACCATGGAGTGGGACATCGCCGCCGGCCACGCCGTGCTCGCCGCCGCCGGCGGCACGGTGCGCACCCTCGCCGGCGAGGCGCTGCGCTACGGCAAGCCGGGGCTGGACAACCCGCACTTCGTCGCCAGCGGGCTCGACTGACGACGTCGCTGCGATGACCGCCTACCTCGTCCTCGGCTCGATCGTCCTGCTGCTGGCGCTGCTGATCCACGGCCGCGTCAGCGCGGCGATCCTGTTCGCGAGCTGGGCGGGCGGCTACCACCTGCTCGGCCTCGCCAGCCAGCAGGCGCTGCTGACGAGCTTCTCCAACCCGGCGCTCGCCACCCTGATCCTGCTGCTGCTGGTGTCGCTGGCGCTCGAGCGCTCGCCGCTGCTCGACCAGCTCTCGGACGCGCTGCTCAAGGGCCGCACCAGCCTGGCGACGCTGCGCCTGTCATCCTTCGCCTGCCTGATCTCCGCCTTCATGAACAACACCGCGGTGGTCGGCGCGCTGCTCGGCACGGTGGCCCGCCAGCGCCGCCACCCCGCTTCCAAGCTCCTGATTCCGCTCTCCTACGCCTCGATCCTCGGTGGCGTCACCACGCTGGTCGGCACCTCGACCAACCTCGTTGTCAACTCCTTCGTGGTCGACGCCGGCCTGCCGCCGCTGCACATGTTCCAGTTCACCTGGGTCGGCCTGCCGGTCGCGGTAGCCTGCATCGCGGTGATGGCGCTCAGCTCACGCCTGCTGCCGGCCAATGCCTCGAGCGAGAGCGAGGCGCGCTCGACCTATTTCCTCGAGGCCCGCGTCGCCGATGGCTCACCGATGATCGGGCGCAGCATCGAGGACAACCGCCTGCGCAACCTCGAGGGCCTGTTCCTGCTCGAGATCGAGCGCGAGGGACGGCTGATCTCACCGGTCGGCCCCGGCGAGCTGCTGCACGCCGGCGACATCCTGGTGTTCACCGGCGAGGTCGCGCGCGTGCAGGCGCTGCAGCGCTTTGCCGGGCTCGAGGTGTTCGGCGCCGGCGCCGATGCCCTGCTCAAGTCCAACCTGGTCGAGGTCGTGCTCTCCAACGAATCCGACCTCGCCAACAAGACCCTGCGCGAGGTGGACTTCCGCACCATGTTCGATGCCGGCGTGGTCGGCATCCGCCGCGGCGACAAGCGCCTCACCGGGCAGCTCGGCCGCATCCCGCTGCGCGTCGGCGACAGCCTGCTGCTGGCCGCGGGGGCGGACTTCTTCCAGCACCGCAACCTCGACCGCAACTTCCACCTCCTCAACGGCTCAGGCCTCAGGCCCAGGCTCGGCCCGCTGCAGAGCACGGCGGCGCTGTCGGGCTTCGCGCTCGTGATCGCGCTGGCGGCCTTCGGCGTGCTGCCGCTGTTCGGCGGCCTGCTGCTGTTGCTGGCGGCGCTGCTCGGCAGCGGACTGCTCACGCTGGGCGAGATGCGGCGGCGCTTTCCGTTCGAATTGCTGGTGGTGATCGGTTCGGCGCTGGCGATCGCCGGCGTGGTGGAGCGCTCGGGTGCGGCCGAGGTGATGGCGGGCTGGATGCGCGCGTTGTTCGACGGCCATGGCGTGTATGCCGCGCTCGCCGGGGTGTATCTGATCACGCTGGTGCTCACCGAGGTGGTCACCAACAACGCCGCCGCCGCGCTCGCGTTCCCGATCGCGCTCGGCACCGCGCGCGCCTTCGGCGCGGACCCCACGCCCTTCGTGATGGTGGTGGCCTACGGCGCGAGCGCCGGCTTTCTGGTCCCCTTCGGCTACCAGACCCACCTGATGGTGTATTCGGCGGGCCGCTACCGCATGCGCGACTTCCTGCGTGCGGGCCTGCCGGTCAGCATCACCTATTCGGTGACGGTGCTGGCGCTGGTGCCGCTGGTGTTCCCGTTCGCCACCTGAAGCGCGCGCCGCCTCAGCCGCCGCGGCGCGCGCTCAGGCGGGTGACAAAGTCGACCACGGTGCCGACGGTCGCGAAAGAGTTGCCATCGACCTCGTCGTCCGGCACCTCGATGCCGAAGCGCTCCTCGATCTCCTGGATCACGGCGATCACCGCCATCGAGTCGAGTTCGGGGACTTCGCCCAGCAAGGGCGTGTCGGCGGCAAAGGCAAGCGCACGGCCGCCGAGGCTGAGCACCTCGTCGAGCAGCACGAGCACTTCCTTCTGAATCGGATCGGACATCATCTCTCCACGGGGTGCAGGACGCCGGCAGGGTCGCCCCGAAAAACGCGCGCATTATACTGGCGACCTCGAGCAAAACTGCGCACCACATGGCAACAAGGGCACCGATGCACGCCAAATCCCTGCTCCACCACCTGATCGATGCCGCCGCCGACTGCGATCCCGAACCGATCGCCGTTGTCAGCGGCAGCATACGTGCCACGTACGGCGAACTGCAAACCGCGACCGCCCGTTTTGGCGCCGGGCTGGTCGGTCTCGGCCTCGCCCGTGGCGAGCGCGTCGCGATCTACCTCGACAAGCGCATCGAGTTCGTCGTCGCCGCGTTCGGCACCAGCGCCGCCGGGGGCGTGTTCGTGCCGGTGAATCCGATCCTCAAAGCCGAGCAGGTGGGCCACATCCTGCGCGACTGCAAGGTGCGCGTGCTGGTCACCACCGCGGAACGGCTCGCCGCGCTCGGCGACGGCCTCGCCGCCTGCCACGACCTGCGCCAGGTGGTGCTGATTGGCGCGCCCGCCACGCGCCCGACGCTGCAGGGGGCCACCGTCCACCTGTGGGACGAGCTGATGGCCGCGCCACCGGCCACCGGCCACCGCATCATCGACAGCGACATGGCGGCGATCCTGTACACCTCGGGCAGCACCGGACAACCCAAGGGCGTGGTGTTGTCCCACCGCAACATGATGGCGGGCGCGCGCAGCGTCGCCGACTACCTCGGCAACCACGCCGGCGACACCCTGCTCGCCGCGCTGCCGCTGTCCTTCGATGCCGGCCTGTCGCAGCTCACCACCGCCTTCCAGGCGGGCGCGCGCGTGGTGCTGCTCAACTGGCTGCTGCCGCGCGATGTACTCAGGACGATCGAGCGCGAGCGCGTAACCGGCCTCACCGCGGTGCCGCCGCTGTGGATCCAGCTCGCCCAGCTCGACTGGCCGCAGGGCATCGACGCCCACCTGCGCTACCTCGCCAACACCGGCGGGCGCATGCCGCTCGACACCCTCACCCGCCTGCGCAGCCAGCTCCCGCAGACCCAGCCCTTCCTGATGTACGGCCTCACCGAGGCCTTCCGCGCCACCTACCTGCCGCCAGAGGAGGTCGACCGCCGCCCCGACTCGATCGGCAAGGCCATCCCCGATGCCGAGGTGCTGGTGCTGCGCGAGGACGGCAGCGAATGCGCGCCCAACGAGCCCGGCGAGCTGGTGCAACGCGGCGCGCTGGTGGCGATGGGCTACTGGAACGACCCCGAGCGCACCGCCGAGCGCTTCCGCCCGCTGCCCGCCGCCGCGCCCGGGCGCGAAGCCGGCCTGGTGCTGCCCGAGATCGCGGTGTTCTCCGGCGACACCGTGCGCCGCGACGACGAGGGCTTCCTCTACTTCATCGGCCGCCGCGACGAGATGATCAAGACCTCGGGCTACCGCGTCAGCCCCACCGAGGTCGAGGAGATCCTCTACGCCACCGGTCTGGTCGGCGAATGCATTGCCTGCGGCCTGCCCCACCCCACCCTGGGCCAGCGCATCGCCGTCATCGTCACCGCGCCCCCCGGCCGCGAGCTCGACCGCGCCGCCCTGCTCGCCGAATGCCGCAGCCGCATGCCGGCCTACATGGTGCCGACGCAGGTCGAACTGCGCGCCGGACCGCTGCCGCGCAACGCCAACGGCAAGATCGACCGCAGGACGCTGGCCGACGCGCTCGCAGAAGGAACCGCCGCATGAACGCCCCCGCCCGCACGCAGCCCACCCACGCCCCACAAAGCCAGTTCGCAGTGCGCGACGGCGAACTCCTCGTCGGCAACCAACCGCTCTCCCGGCTCGCCGCGCGCATCGGCCAGACGCCCTTCTACGCCTATGACCGCGCCCTGCTCGCACGCCGCGTCGCCGAGCTGCGCGCGGCGCTGCCGGCGGAGGTGGAGCTGCACTACGCGATGAAGGCCAACCCGATGCCGGCGCTGGTGGGCCACATGGCCCGCCTGGTCGACGGCATCGACGTCGCCTCCGCCGGCGAGCTGCAGGTCGCGCTCGACGCCGGCGCCGACCCGCGCCAGATCAGCTTAGCCGGCCCCGGCAAGCGCGACGCCGAGCTGCGCCAGGCGGTGGCCGCCGGGATCCTGGTGAATGTGGAATCGGCGCGCGAGATCGCGCCGCTCGCCGCGGCCGCGGCCGAACTCGGCGTGCCGGCGCGGGTGGCGCTGCGGGTCAATCCGGACTTCGAACTAAAGTCCTCGGGGATGAAGATGGGCGGCGGGCCGAAGCAGTTCGGCGTCGATGCCGAGCAGGCGCCGGCGGTGCTCGCCGAGATCGGCCGCGCCGGGCTGGTCTTCGAGGGCTTCCACCTCTTCGCCGGCTCGCAGAACCTCAAGGCCGAAGCGATCGTCGAGGCGCAACGGAAGAGCTTCGCGCTCGCCCTGCACCTGGCCGCACACGCCCCGGCGCCGGTGCGCACGCTGAACCTTGGCGGCGGCTTCGGCATTCCGTACTTCCCAGGCGAACAAGCGCTGGACCTCGCCCCAATCGGCGCCGCGCTCGCCGACATCGTCGCCGAGGCCGGCGAGCGCCTGCCGCATGCGCGCATCGTGCTCGAGCTTGGCCGCTACCTGGTCGGCGAGGCCGGCGTCTACGTGTGTCGCATCACCGACATCAAGGTCTCGCGCGGCCACACCTTCCTGGTCGCCGACGGCGGCCTGCACCACCACCTGGCGGCGAGCGGCAACTTCGGCCAGGTGCTGCGCAAGAACTACCCGGTGGTGATCGGCAACCGCATGGATGCGCCCGCCGGCGAGGCAGTGTCGGTGGTCGGCCCGCTGTGCACGCCGCTCGACATCATCGCCGAGCGCATGGCGCTGGCGGCCGCGCAGATCGGCGATTTCGTGGTCGTGTTCCAGTCGGGGGCGTATGGCGCGAGCGCGAGCCCGCAGGGCTTTCTGGGCCACCCGAAGGTCGCCGAGGCCCTGGTGTGACGAAGCGCGCGAGTCAGAAGCCGCAGGACTGCTGGCCGGACCTGACCGTGGCGTCGTGCGACTGGTTGCCGCTGCAGAAGCTGTAGCGGCCGCCGTCGCGATAGACCTGATAGCGATACACGCCACCTTTGCCATAGTCGTGCATCATGCGGGCCCCATTACCGGTGCCATCGATCGCCCAGCTTCCGACCTGCCTGGTGGGGTCGACCCGGTCGCTGGGCCCCTTCTTGTAATCGATCAACGCACCGCCCTGCCGGTGGAATTCCTGCCAGCGGTCCGCTCCGCGGCTCGCACACACGGTGTTGCCTGCGAAAGCCTTGTGCAGTTCGGTGTGATTCAACATGTTCCCGCTGCAGGCGGCGAACGCCTGCCCCGGCAGGGCAGCTCCGGCGAGGGCGAGCACGCCGGCGAGAAGGCTGAGTTTGTGCATGATGGGTCCTTTCGGCTGGGGTGGTGAGGGGTCCGGGTGACGATTCAAGATAGCACCCGCAAGCGCACCGTACGACAATTGATCCACCTTCTCCGAGGAAAAATTCCACCGATGTCCGAGCGCAATGGCCGCCCTGCAGCAAGCCCACGCCAGCACGCCCTGATTGCGCTGCTGTGGGCGCTGTTCGTCGCCTATGGCAGCCTGGTGCCACTCGATTTCAGCCCGCGTCCCGACGCCTGGCAGGCATTCATGGCCACGCCCTGGCTGTCGCTCGGCGTCGGCTCGCGCGCGGACTGGGTCGCCAACATCCTGCTCTACCTGGTGCTCGCCCATTTCGCCACCGGGGCGGTGTGGGCGAGCCGGCTCACGACGGGGCTGCGCGTGCTGCTGCTCGCCGCCGTGCTGGTGGCCATCCTCGCGATGGCGGTGGGGATCGAGTACCTGCAGCTGTTCTTCCCGCCGCGCACGGTGTCGCGCAACGATCTGCTCGCCGAGGGGCTGGGCACGGCGCTGGGCAGCGCGCTGTGGTTCTTTGCCGGCGATCGCCTGGCGACGATGTGGCAGCGCTTCGTCAGCGGCGGCGCGCACAGCCTGCGCGCGGTGCTGAGCCTGTACGCGCTCGGTTACCTGGCACTCGCCCTCTTCCCTTACGACTTCCTGGTCAGCGGCGCCGAACTCGCCGCCAAGCTCGCCCGCCCCGACAGCCTGGCCCTCGGTCCCGGGCTGTCGTGTGGCGCGGCCTTCGGCTGCGGCGTGAAGCTGCTGAGCGAAGCGGTGCTGATGATTCCGTTCGGGCTT
>JBEOKH010000271.1:0-23527 GCA_040275625.1 Thauera sp.
CCCCGCTGAGCCCCAAGCGGAGCCGACCGCGGGCCAGGAGGCGGTCGAGCCAGACGGCGCGCAGGACGACTCCGCGGCCTCGTCGGCGACAGATGCGCCTGGTGCGGCGGATGCGACGGACGCGACGGATGCGACGGATGCGGCAGGCGCTCGCCGCGCGACCGATGTGAGCGAATCGAGCGGGCGTGCCTGCCGCTTCTGCCCGCCAGAGGCCATCGAACAACGCTGGCGAGACTCATTCGGCCAACCCGCCAAGAATCCAGAGGGGAATTGATCTTGTCCATACGCCTTTCCGTTGTCGTGCCCGTCTATCGTTCGCAGGCGACCCTGCCCGAACTTCATCGCCGTCTGGTTGCAGCGCTGGAGCCCGTCGAGCCGTCATTCGAGATCCTCCTGGTCGAGGATTGTGGCGGTGACGACTCCTGGAGCGTCATCCAGTCGCTCGCCGCGGCCGACAGCCGGGTGCGCGGCATCCAGCTCAGCCGCAACTTCGGCCAGCACGCGGCAACGATTTGCGGCTTTGCCCAGGCGCACGGTCAATGGATCGCAACGCTCGACGACGACCTCGAGCAGGCACCCGAGAACCTGCCCGACCTCTACCGCAAGGCGCGCGAGGGCCATGACCTCGTCTACGGTGTGTATCCGCAGCGCAGCCACAAGACCTGGCGCAACGCGACCTCGGCGATCGCGCGCTGGCTGTTCAACAAGGCGATTCCCTCGCTCAACTATGAATACACCAGCTTTCGCGTCATCCGCGGTGACCTCGCGCGCGAGCTGCAGCGCTTCGATTCGCCCTTTCCGTTCGTGGACGGCTACCTGTCCTGGCTGACCAATCGGTGCGCTTCGGTCGAGGTGCCGCATGGCGCCCGCGTCAGTGGTTCGAGTAACTACACCTTCCGCAAGTTGCTGACGCACACCATCAACATCTTTGTGACCTTTTCCGACATGCCGCTGCGCATGGCCTCGTGGCTCGGGCTGCTGAGCTTTCTGCTCGGCATGGGCTGGCTCGCCTTCATCGTCCTGCGTTTCCTTGTCGGGGGCATATCGGTGTCCGGGTTCGCGTCCATCATGGCCGGCATCCTGCTCTTCGGTGGGGTCCAGTTGCTGGTGCTCGGCGTGTTCGGCGAGTATCTCGGGCGGATCAACTTCAAGAGTTCGAAGAAGCCACTGTTCCTGGTCGGACGTACGACCGGGGGCGAATCCTGAAGGAACTCCAGATGCAGCTGCTGATTTATGGATCGCGGGATTTCGCGCACACGGTGGCAGATCTCGTCCGTCACTGCGGCCACGAGTCCGCGGGCATGGTCGATGACTTTCACCGGGGCGCGGGCATAGTTGGCGGCCTCGATGAGGTCATCACCAGCCACCCACCAGACCGGTTCGGGATCGCGATCGCCATCGGGTACGCCGACATCCCGGCGCGCTGGCGGGCGTGGGAGCGCGTCCGCGCAGCGGGTTACGAGGCGCCCGCACTTGTGCATCCGCGCGCCTACGTGGCTGACACCGCACGTCTCGGAGATGGGGTCATGGTGATGGCGGGGGCGATCGTGGATACGCGCGCCGAATTGGGCGATCTTGCCGTGGTGTGGCCAGGGGCGTGCATCAACCACGATGCACGGGTCGGCCGCAACAGCTTCATCTCGCCCAACGCGACCTTGTGCGGTCATTCGCGCGTGGGACAGGACTGCTTCGTGGGTGCAACTGCGGTGATCGCCGACCACGGCGAACTCGTCGCGGGCAGCTTCCTCAAGATGAATGCCAGCCATGCGGGAGGGCGGCATTGAAAACCGTCGTTGTCCTGCAATCGAACTACATCCCCTGGAAGGGTTATTTCGACCTGATCCATGACGCAGATCTCTTCGTCTTTTACGACGATCTGCAGTACACCAAGAACGACTGGCGCAACCGCAATCGTGTCAAGGCGGTGCACGGGGCCGAATGGATCACCATCCCCGCAGGCTCCGACTGCAACCGCCTGATCTGCGAGGTCGAGCTCAAGGATGCGGGTTGGCAGGAGAAGCACTGGCGGACGCTGCAGCAGAACTACGGCACCTGCCCGCACTTCGCGCGCTACCGCGCCTTCTTCGAGGAGGTCTATCGCGGCCGACGCTGGACGATGCTTTCCGAACTCAACCACTTCCTCATCCGCCATATCGCCCATGAGTTTCTCGGCATCACCACCGCGTTCGCCGACTCGCGCAGCTTCGCACTCGGGGGGCAAAAGCAGGACCGCCTGCTCGAACTGCTCGATCGGGTCGGCACACAGCGCTATGTGTCGGGTCCGGCCGCCAGCAGCTACATCGAGCCGGAGCGTTTCGCCGCCCTGGGCATCGCGCTGGTGTGGAAGGACTACGCCGGCTATCCGGAATATCCGCAGCGTTTTCCGCCCTTCGAGCACGGCGTGACGATTCTCGACCTGCTCTTCAACGTCGGGCCGGACGCGCCCTGGTACATATGGGGATGGCGCGATGGACCGCTCGGATCATGAAGGCGACGCTCGGGCAACTGCTGCGCTACGGCATGGTGGGGGTGCTGTCGAACCTGGTGGGCTACCTGCTCTATCTCGCGATCACCGGCGCCGGGGTCGAGCACAAGCTGACGATGAGCCTGCTCTACGTGGTGGGCGTGGCGCAGACCTTCTTCTTCAACCGCCGATGGTCCTTCCGCCACGAGGGGGCGCACGGACCTGCGCTGCTGCGCTACTGCATCGCCTACGCGCTGGGTTACCTCTTCAACCTGTGGGCGCTGTGGCTGATGGTCGACGTGCTCGGTCACCCGCATCAGCTCGTCCAGGCGGTCATGGTCTTCCTCGTCGCCGCGCTGCTGTTCTTGCTGCAGAAGCTCTGGGTTTTCCGCAGCGACGACTCGGATCCCGGGCCGCGAGCACGCGCGTGAGGGGGTGGGGAGTGGAGGCGCGATGATCGAATGTCCTCAGTGTCGCAGCGCCTTGATGGAGGCGGGGCAGGCGTGCACCGGTTGCGGCTTCAGCGCGCCGGTGGTCGACGGCTTTCGGGTGTGGGCGCCCGAGTTTGCGCATGGTGCGGCAGGCGCCTTTTTCGATCCGGCAGGTTTCGACGCGCTCGCTGCGCTCGAGGATGCCAACTTCTGGTTCCAGGCGCGCAATGAGCTGATCCTGTGGGCGCTCGAGCGCTACTGCGGCGCACCCCGACGCTACGCCGAGATCGGTTGCGGCACCGGCTACGTGCTCGCGGCCGTGGAGCGCAAACTGCCCGAATGCGAAGTGCTCGGCAGCGAACTGTTCGTGCACGGCCTCGGTTTCGCCGCGCGCCGCTGCCGACGTGCCGAGCTGGTGCAGATGGACGCGCGCAGCATGCCGTACCGCGGGCATTTCGATGCGATGGGCATTTTCGACGTGCTCGAGCACATCGACGAGGATCGCGCGGTGCTTGGCCAGATCGCGCAGGCGCTGGTCCCGGGGGGCGGGCTGCTGATCACGGTGCCGCAGCATGCCTGGCTGTGGAGTGCGGTCGACGAGGCCGCCTGCCATGTACGACGCTACAGCGCGGCCGAGATCGAGGGCAAGGTGCGCGCGGCCGGCTTCGACATCCTGCGCAGCACCTCCTTCGTGAGCCTGCTGCTGCCGGCGATGTACGCCTCGCGCTGGTTCGCACGCAAGCCCGACGGCAGCAGCGCCGGTGCGGAACTGCAGATCAACCCGGTGCTGAACCGCCTGTTCAGGCGTGTGATGGCGCTGGAATTCGCCATGATCAGGCGCGGAGCCGATTTCCCGCTCGGGGGCTCGCGCCTGATCGTCGCCAGGAGAAAGGACCGATGATTCCGTTCAATAAACCCTACATGACCGGCAAGGAGCTGTGGAACATCGCCCAGGCTCATGCGCGCGGCCACCTTGCAGGTGACGGCAGCTTCACGAAGCAGTGCGCGCACTGGCTGGAGGCGCGCACCGGCGCGAGCCGGGCCTTGCTGACGCACTCGTGCACTGCGGCGCTCGAGATGGCGGCAATCCTCGCCGACCTGAAGCCGGGCGACGAGGTCATCATGCCGTCCTACACCTTCGTATCGACCGCCAACGCCTTCGTGTTGCGCGGCGCGGTGCCGGTGTTTGTCGACGTGCGCCCGGACACGCTCAACATCGACGAGACGAAGATCGAGGCCGCCATCACGCCGCGCACGCGGGCGATCGTGCCCGTGCATTACGCCGGTGTGGCCTGCGAGATGGACATGATCATGGAGATCGCGCGCCGGCACGGTCTGCTCGTCATCGAGGACGCCGCGCAGGCGGTGCTCGCCGGCTACAAGGGGCGACCGCTCGGTTCGATCGGTCACATGGCGGCGCTGTCCTTCCACGAGACCAAGAACATCATCGCCGGCGAGGGCGGCGCCCTGCTGGTGAACGATCCGCGCTTCGTCGAGCGCGCCGAGATCATCCGCGAGAAGGGTACCAACCGTTCGCAGTTCTTCCGCGGCCAGGTGGACAAATACACCTGGGTGGATGTGGGGTCATCCTATCTGCCCGGTGAGCTGATCGCCGCTTTCCTGTGGGCGCAGATGGAGGAGGCCGACGCGATCAACCGCCGCCGGCTCGGGATCTGGAACACCTACCACCAGTGGTTCGGCGAGGCGGAGAAGGCGGGCAGGCTGCGCCGACCGGTCATCCCCGGGCATTGCGCGCACAACGCCCACATGTACTACCTGCTGCTGCCCGATCTCGCGCGGCGCACGGCGTTCATCGAGCGCATGAAGCAGGTCGATGTGCAGTGCGTGTTCCACTACATCCCGCTGCACAGCGCGCCCGCGGGACGCGAGTTCGGCCGCGCCCACGACGGGCTCGAGGTCACGTCGGACATTGCCGACCGCCTGGTCAGGCTGCCCTTGTGGCTGGGCCTGGAGGACGCCCAGGTCGACGTGATCCAGAAGGTGCTGGTCGCGGTCTGACCGGGTGACGGCCGTATCGCAGCACGACTTGCACCACGAGGCATCTCCTTGGACGAGAACATCTTGAGCCAGCATCATGTCGCGCCCGCCGCGGCGCATGGGAGCGCCCGGATCGCGGTCGTCATTCCCAGCTACCGGGTTCGTGCCCACATCCTTGACGTGATCGAGCGGATCGGCCCCGAGGTGACGGCGATCTACGTCGTCGACGACAAGTGCCCCGATGGGAGTGGCGAGTACGTGCGGGAGCGCTGCGCCGACCCGCGCGTGACGGTGGTCTTCAATGCGCATAACGAAGGGGTCGGGGGCGCGACCCTGAACGGTTTCGCGCGCGCGGCGGAAGAGGGGGCCGACGTGATCGTCAAGATCGACGGCGACGGCCAGATGGACCCTGCCCTGCTGTCGCGCTTTGCCGCGCCGATCCTCCTCGGGCGCGCAGATTTCACCAAGGGAAACCGCTTCTACAATCCCGAGGACGTGATCGCGATGCCGCCGGTCAGGCTGTTCGGCAATGCCGTGCTGTCCTTCATGAGCAAGCTGTCCACCGGCTACTGGCACGTGTTCGATCCGACCAACGGTTACCTTGCGATCGATGCGCGGGTGTTCAGGCTGCTGCCGCGGCACAAGATCGCACGGCGCTATTTTTTCGAGACTGACCTGCTGTTCCGCCTCAACACCATTCGTGCGGTGGTGCGCGACATCCCGATGGCGGCGGTGTACGGGGACGAGGTGAGTCACCTGCACATCCGGCGCGAGGTCGCGCGCTTCTTTGCCGGACACTGCCGGAATTTCGTCAAGCGCCTCGTCTATAACTATTTCGTGCGCGATTTCGGGCTTGCCTCGCTGCAACTGGTCGGCGGCCTGATCGCGATCGGCGGCGGCGGCTTGTTTGGCGCGCTGAAGTGGTACGAGAATGCGGCGGCGGGTGTCGACACGCCGGCTGGCACGGTCATGATTGCCACCCTGCCGATCATCCTGGGCTTCCAGCTCTTGCTTTCCTTCCTCGGCTACGACATCGCGGCGGCGCCTTCCGATCCACTGCAGGCGCGGATCTGAGCCGCGCAGGGAGCGATCGCGATGCACGTCTCGCGCCAGTTCTTCCGCTTCTGTGTCGTCGGTACGGCCGGCTTCGTGGTCGATGCCGGCAGCCTCTACCTGATCATGGCCGCGACCGGGGCGGGCCCCTACCTCGCACGTTTTTTCAGCTTCATCCTGGCCGCAAGTGCGACCTGGGTCCTCAACCGCACTTACACCTTTCAGGTGGCGCGACGCGAGCCGATCCTGGTCGAGTGGATGCGCTACCTGGGCTACGCGTCGGTGGGTGGGGCGATCAACTACGGGGTGTACGCCTTGAGTCTGCTCGGGTTCGAGGCGGCAAGGACACATCCGGTGATCGGCGTGGCGGCGGGCTCGGTTGCCGGGCTCGCCTTCAATTTTCTGGCCACGCGGTATCTGGTCTTCCGCGTGGCCCGGCGCAAGGACAGCTGACCCGGGCAGGGGCGGCGCAGCGTGGCCGGCGCCACGGATGCCGTGCGCGGGGAACGGAGGATGTCGATGCAGGATGAGGGATCGGCGCCGCGCCGCACGGAGAACCCCCCGCATGCGGTGGGCGTTGTGCTGCCTGGGGGGCGAGCGGGCGCTGCCGGCCCGCGCCTGAGGCTCGTCCTGCTGCTGGTTTTCGTGGCTGGGTGGGCGCTCGCGGCAATCAAGCCGCCGCTCGCCGAGGTGCACTGGGATGCGCCCATCATGCTGTACGCCAGCAAGCGCGTCGTCGATACCGATTTCCACGCCAACTTCGTGCGTGATGCCGCCGAGGTCGCGCGTCAGGTGGAGCAGGCCGACTGGGATCGCTCGGTGTCGTATTTCCCCGAGCCCTTCTGGGTGTTCACCAAGCTCGGCCACCTCAGCCTGCTGGCGGGGTTCGTCGCCCTCGGCGATACGCCGGAGGCGGGGCTGCGTATCGCGCATCTCGGTTTCGGCGCGCTGCTCGCCGCGAGCGTGGCGATGGCGATGCTGCTCGCCCGCAACCTCGCGCTGCTGCGAGGATGGTCAGGAAGCCCGTGGTCGCTGGCGGCGGGACTGGCAGTCGCCGGGTTGTCGTGCGTGCTGTCCGGCATCTTCTGGTACATGAGCGGCAACTTCGTCAGCGAGGTGCCAGCGCTCTTCTTCGTGTGCGCAGCGCTCCTCGCGCTGAGTGCGGCGCTGCGGCGCGGCTCGCGTGCGCTCGCGGCGCTCTCCGGCGTGCTGCTGTTCGCAGCCTACTGGTGCCGCCCGGACTTCGCCTGGGTGGCGATCTGTGTTGCCCTCCTCGTCCTGCTCGTGGCAATTCGTCGGCCCCGACCGCGGTCGGTCACGCTCATGCCGATCCTGGTCGGAGCCGGGTTCGCGATACTGGGCTTCGCCGTCTATGCGTGGATCTATCATCCGCTCGCCGATCCACGCCTGTACGCCGCGTTCGCCGGGCTGCTGCGCAGCTACGCGCCCAATCCGCCCGAGCATTTCTTCCGCCTGTTCGTGATCTCCGGCGGGCTGCTGTGGATCGGCGTGCTTCTGGCGCTGTTCATTCGGCCGTGGTCGCGCGGGGTTGGTTTCGGGCTCGCCTGGCTCGGCCTCACCGGCTTGCCGTGGCTGGTGCAGGCCATGCTCGGCAGCGCTGCGCAGTCGCGCATGTTTCTGATGGCGTGGCCGCCCCTGTTCCTGCTCGCCGCGCTCGGCTGGGCTGCGCTGTTCGAGCGCGCGCGACATGTGCGCCGCCCTGCTGGCGCGGCAACGCTCGTGACCTTGGCCGGGTCGCTCGCACTGGTGAGCCTTCCTGCGAGCTATGCGGTGCTCGAAGACATGCCTGGGGGATGGCGGCTGCAGCATCTGCGGCGCTGGCTGGTCCCCGATCTTGTCGAGCGCCGGAGTTATCCGCTCGGCACGCTGAGGGCGATGCGCGATGAGATCCATGCGGGCGGCGAGCCTGCCCTGGTGATCGTCGACGCGCGATGGCGCGCGCGCGGCAACCTCGACATCCTTCGCTTCCTCGGCCCCCCGCACGGACCGGCGGGCGTCGATCTGACCCTCGTGCCATGGCCGCATGCGCGCTGGGAGAACCCTGACTCGCCGGCGCGCGAGGGGGAGCCGGTCGTCTTTCGCAGCGCCATCGCGGCGATCGAGCGGCGGGACTGGGCGCAGGGGCGGCTCAGGCTGTTCGCGCTCTCCGACGACGCGGATCCCGACTGGAGCAGGGCGCTCGCCGCGGACGCCCGCATCGGCCGCGTCGTGACCGGCGACGGTCTCGCGCTCATGGAGCTCGTCCCCGATCCTCGGCCCTGAGCTGGGTCAGGCGTGCAGCGGGAGATGGGCGTCCGCGAACGGGCTGGCAAGCGCCGCGAAGCGGTCGTAGGAGACGCCGAAGCGCCTTTCGTAGAACAGCCTGCCGGCGTGCGGGCGCTGGCGGATGCGTGCGGTGCTCGCCGCTTGAAGGGCGAGCGACGGACTCAGGGCGGCCTTGATCAGGGCGGGCAGCAGCAGCCCGGCCCAGGTCCGCCACTGCGAGCGGTAATGGCGTGCCTGCAGCCAGTTCGCCACCGCTTCGCAGCGCGGCAGCGGGACGCGCAAGGGTGCCCCGTTCTCGGGGATCGGCGCATGTGGCATGAACAGCGCGCCGGGAAGATTACGCCCGTGGTAAAGGGGAAACTGCAGCACGCGGTCGAGCGCCCCAACGCGGGCGGCGAGCGCGAGGGCGAGGAGGTGGACCGCGTCGTGGTCGTGATGGCCGCCTTCCCAGGCCGGACAGTAGATCCGCTGCAGGGGCGCGGCGGCGACATCCGCAAGTGTGCGGCACAGTGCCTCGAAAGCCCTGTCCAGATGCTGGTACAGGGAACCGTCCTCGATGCCTGCCGCGAGACCGACGAAGCGCACGTCCTCGTCCCGGCACCCGGCGGCCCGCAACACCGCGACGCTTTCGGCGTTGCGGATGCGGGCGAGTGCCGCGGGCGTGCCGCGGCTCGGCATCGCGCCGCTGGTGAGGTACACACAGACCGGCCGCACGTTCGCTCGCAGTTCCCGGCGCAGCACCGGAAGGATGCCGAGCTCGTCGTCCTGGTGGGCGAAAAGATGCAGGCTGATCGTCGCGTGCTCGATCACCGGTAGGTCTCCTTGTCGCCCGCTGCCGTTCCGCTAGTGCCGGGGATTCGGTAGAGCGCGAAGCGGTGCCCCTGGACGTCGAAACTGCGTGCTTCGCTGCGGGTGCGCAGCCAGGCGGCGAGCGCATCGGTAGCGGTCCCCGGATCGTCGAGCGGGCCGAGCAGGAAATGCGTGCCGGCGCCCGCGGCGAACCTGTCCGCGGCCTCGTCGGGGTGCTGGATGCCGGCCTCGATTCCGCGCCGGGCGTAGTAAGGCAGGATGCGCGCGTAGGGGTTGGCGATGCTGGAGGGGACCGCAGCAAGATTGGTCAGAACACGCTCGCCCGGTGCGGTGAGGGCGCCGAGTCTGCGGCCGAGTTCGGGAATGAAATCCGGGTTCTCGCGCAGGTGCTCGGGCAGCACGCGAATCTGCTCGTTGCCGAGCGCGCGCACGTTGTACACCATCCCCACCGCGACCGGCACGAGCACGGCGAACAGCACCGCCAGCTCGGTGCCGCGCCGCCGCGTGGCGGACGGCGTCCCCAGGTTGGCCTGCAGCGCATGCACGGCGGCAGCGCCGAGCAGCGCGAGCGGGGCGGCAAGGAGCTGCAGCCACCAGAGGTGGAAATAAAGGCTGCGCCAGAATACGAGCAGGGTCAGCAGCGCGGCGAACCCCAGCACGAACACGTGCGCGCGGATGGCGGGGCGTTCGCGTAGTGCGACCAGACCGAGCGCGGCCAGCAGGAGCGCCATCAATCCGAAGCCGCGATCGAGATTGCCGACGATGCGGAACAGATATTCGCCCGCAGTGAAATCGATTCGTGCCTCCTTGATGTTGGCGACGACCGCGCCGTCGGCCGCGAACAGCCCGGTATAGGCCAGCCCCTGATGTGCGAGGTCGAGCACCGAGGCCGGGTCGACCCGCCAGATGCTGTAGAGGAAAGCGCACAGTACCGCAGAGGGGACCAGCAGCAGCCCGGCGATCAGGGCCCGGTCGACGGTGCGCCCGTGCCGGTTGGCGATCTCCAGCACCAGCAACGCAGCCGGCAGCAGGTAAGCCGCCCAGTCGCTCAGCCCGCCCAGTGCAACGGCACCGAGCAGGGCGGCGAGGCGGGTGCCGGAGCGGTCCTCGCGATATCGCACGTAGAGCCACAGACCAAGGACGATCAGGCACAGGGTCAGCGCTTCGTAACCCGGCTTGCGGCCGAAGATGATCGTCGACGGGTAGGCGAGAAAGAGCAGCGCGCACAGCAGGCCGCCGCGGCGCTCCAGCGACCGCCGTGCCAGTCCGTAGAGCAGGACGGCCGTGAGCAGGGTGGCGCTGACCGACACGAGGCGCACGCTGAGCTCGCTGTCGCCAAACAGCGCGATGCTGGCCGCCGAGAGCAGCGGGACCAGCGGCGGATGATGCAGGTAATACACCCCGATCGGTTCGGTGATCGCCTCGTAGGTGACGAGCTGGCCGAACTTCAGCTCGAGGATGCCGAACTGCAGGTAGTTGCGCGCCATCGAGCCGAAGAGGGCGCCGTCGGAATCACCGTAGCCGTTCCAGGGCGCGGCGATGCCGCGCACGAGCAGCAGCGCCGCGAGCAGGATGCCTGCTGCGAGGAGGAGATCGAGCCAGGTCGAGTGGCTGCCTGCAGCGCTTCTGCTGGCGGAGAATGGGGCGGTTGGCATGATTGGCATCATTGGAGGCACACGGGGGGCAGGGCTCAGGGGTGGTCGTCCGGCGTCAGGGGGCGCGGGGTCAGGGGCGGGGGCGTCCGCTCGTTCATCCAGGCCTGCAGTTCGGTGAGCAGGTGGGCAAGCTCTGCGGGGTGGGAGCCGGAGATGTCGCGCTGGCAGTCCGGGTCTGTGATGACGTCGTAGAGCGCCAGTCGGGCGCCGCCCTCGAGGGGCTGGTAGACCAGCTTGAAGCGGCCGTCGCGGACCATGCGGTCCTTGGCTGCGAGCGTGATTCCGCGATACTCGGCCTTGAGCGAGAGGGTGCCGGTGGCGTCGTTTTCGACGTCGAGCAGTTCGAGCAGGTCGGGGTAGGCAAGATGGCCCTCGGGCATGCCGGGCACGGTGGTGATCCAGATCCCGGTCTCGTTGAAGGCCTTGAGGTCGAGTGCCTGGCCGGGCTGGCGGATCGCTGCTGCGAGGGAAACCCCGTCGCAGCGGACGGACGGGGCCTCCAGCAGGTCCAGCAGGGTGGGCATGATGTCGACGGTGCGTACCACGTCCCCGATGACCTTGCCGCGCGGAATGCCGGCGCCCGAGAGCACCAGCGGCACGCGCGCGCTGAAGTCGCCGAGCGCGGAATTTCCCTGGCCCCAGGTGCCGTGCTCGAAGAATTCCATGCCGTGGTCGCTGTAGAGCACGACCAGCGTGTTCTCGAGCAGGGCATTGTCCTCGAGATGGCGCAGCAAGCGCCCGACCTCGTCGTCGAACTGGGCGACGCAGCCGTCGTAGAGCGCAAGAATCTGGTCGAGGTCGAACTCCTCGCGCGGCTCGCCCTGGCGGCGGATGATCTCGAAGGGTTCGGTCAGGCGCGCCATCGCGAACTTCGATTCGCCGCCGTAGGCGGGATCGGCGTACCGGATGTAGTACGGGTACTCGGACGCGAACGGTGGATGGGTGGCAGAGTAGAAGAGGTTGAGTGAGAACGGCTCCCCGGTTGTCGCCAGGCGCGAGATCATGCGCCGCCCGCGTACCCCGAGTTGCGTGGTCTGTGGCACGCCGCCCAGGTAATAGACCTCTGGCAGCAGCCGGCGTCCGGCGCGGTTGTGCAGGAACAGCGAGAGGAACAGGCGGATGTCCTTGGGGCCCTGGCGGATCAGGTACCTCAGGTTCCATTGGTCCTCGGGCAACTCGAGGATGTCGTAGCCGAAGTCGAACTTGCCGAGATCGGCCCCGCACCAGTCGGACACTGCCGCATTGCGGTAGCCGAGCTGGCGCAGCACCTTGGGAAGCGTCTGGCAGTGCAGGCGGGTGTCCTCGTCGGAGACGAAGTTGTCGCGTACACCGTGATTGTGCGGCCAGGTACCGGTGAGCATCGAGATCAGGCTGGGCGCGGTGCGTGCGCAGGGTACGTAACAGCTGGTGAAACGCGCACCAGACGCGGCGAGGCGGTCGATGTTGGGCGTCAGCGAAGCACCGCCGCGCAGCGCGCCGATCCGGTCCGCGCGCAGGGTGTCGGAGCCGATCATGATCAGGTTAGGGCGTCCTGTCGGCGCCGCGCGCCGGGCACCGGCCTCCGGCTCGCGGATCGCGAGCGCGATCGTGGCCAGGTAACCGATCGAGGCGAGCACGAGCGCGGCGGCCTCCACCCCCGCGCCCTGGCGCACCCGGGTCAGGGCGAGGGCGACCACCAGCAGCGCGCCGATCGCGAGCAGGGCGTGAGCGAGCAGATTCAGGCCGCGGGGCGATAACGCCCGCCACAGGCGATGCACCCGCACGGTCCGGTACGACCACGACGCGATCACCAGACCGGGATTGATCGACAGCGCCCGGCAGGCGGCATAGACGGTGGCGAGCACGAGCGTGATGCCGGCGCCTGCGGTGGCCGTCCACGCCGGAAGATCCAGGCCAAGGGTATCGGTCGCGGCGATCCACACCATGCCGCCCGGAAAACCCCAGAACGCGGCGACCACGAAGGTTGCGAACGCCAGCCGTGCGAGGGCGTAGGCGACGTAAGCACGGTAGCGCTGCACAATCTCGTCGCGCAGGCGTGGGCCCGTACGCGAGAAATCGCGCACCGATTTCGCGAGCAGTGCAGCGGTGAGCACCACGGCTACGGCCGCCGCCGCCGCCACCGCCGTCCCGAGCCAGTGGTGACCGATCACGCCTGCGGTGGTGAACGAGGCGACAGCGAGCAGCGCGAGCCCCCACGAGCGCACATCATCGGGCAACGCGGGCAGCGTCGCGCGCTGGCGTCGCCGCCGAACCTGGTCATGAATGCCCGAGGCCTCGCCGAGTGCCGAGGCGAGGCGAACCAGATAAAAACGGCGGGCCTGCGCTTGCCAGGAGAAAACCAGGCGTGCGCCGTAGGTGGCGATCTTGCGCCACATGTAACGAGGCACCGACTCGTGCTCGGAGCGCACGCGGGTCACCGAGCGTGAGCGCTGGTAGCCCTTGCGCGCGATGTAGGCGAGGGTCAGGCGTTCGGTGTCTACATAGTGGAACTGCACCATGCGCGGTACATAGTGCAGGCGCGCCCCGGCGCGCAGCGCGCGCAGGATCCAGTCGGCGTCTTCCGAGCCGCCGAGGTCGTGGCCGGTGGGGCCGAGCTCGGTCGAGAACGGGCCGGTGTCGGCGATCACGTTGAGGCGTACCGCGAGGTTGCCGCCGCCCGGGATCGGGCCGTCGATGTCGATGTCGAAATCGATGTCGCCCTGGTCGTAGCGTGGCACGGGGAGCGGATAGATGCGGTGCGGACCCGTGTCGTGCACCCACTGCGGTTCGCTGCCGTCCCAGTCCGGAAGGATGCGGCCGCACAGTATGCCGGCTTCTGGCCAGCGCCCTGCAGCGAGCGCGATCTCGGCGAGGTAGTCGGTGTGCACGCGATGGTCGTCATCGACGAAGGCGATGACTGCGTCCTCGAGCAGTGGCAGCGCGCGGTTGAGCGCGTTGGATTTGCCCGGCACCGGCTCGGCGATCCACGCCAGCGGCAGTCCGTCGCCGGCGTTCGCACGCGCGGCGAGAAAATCATGTGTGCCGTCGGTGCAGGCGTTGGCGACGACGAACAACCGCACGGTCCAGTCTGCAGGGCGGCGTGCGGCGTCGAGCGAAGCGATCACGCGGCCAAGGAGCTCCACACGGTTGTGCGTGCACACCAGTACGGTGAGCGTGCGCGGGGCGGCGCTGGGACGGCTCATGCGGCGGAGTCTCCGGGCGGGAACTTGGATGCGATCATCGTTGCGGGAGGTGGCGCGGGGACGGGTGTGCGTGCATCACCGCAGCCCGGCGAGGATGCCGCGCCAGAGCGGGGCGTCCAGGATCGCCGTGCGCGGCAGCACGCGGCCGAGCAGTCGCTGGCGCGCAAGGCGGTACTGGCGCTCGATCTGGGCGTCGCTCGCGGTGATTTCCCCAGCGAGTTGCTTCAGTGTGACCACCCGGGTGCCGGGGCGAGCCAGGGCTCGTCCGAGCATGCGGTCGAAGCGGTGAAGATCGAGCACCGCATCCTTCACGCCGGATTCGGCGAAGTCGTAGTGATGCAGCACGAAGATGACGATCGGCTGCGCGGCCTCGAAGCGCGCTGCCTCGGCAAGCGCCGCATCGAAATCCTTCACTTGAGCGGTGCGCGGCAGTTGCCGCAGCGGGCCGCGCTCTGCCCCGGGCAGCTCGCGGCCGCCAGAGAGGTAATCGAAGCCGAGCTCCGCCAGACAGTCGATGGTCGCGGCGTCATGGCTGTTCCAGGGGGGGACGAAGCCGGTGACGCGGGTACCGAAGATCGCCTCCAGGTGGCGCCGGCCCTCGTCGATCATCGCCCACTGTTCGTCGCGCGGACGCCCGCGGAATTCGGTCGGCGGCGCAGGTTCGGGGGCGCGCCTGCGATGGAGGTAGCCGTGCAGGGCGATCTCGATCAGGCCTTCGCGTTGCGCGGCGACGAGCGGAAGGGCGCGCTTTGCGGACAGGGGCCGACGCTCGCCGTCGACGATCCGGAACGGAATCGTGGCGAAGCTTGCCTGTGCGTGGTGGCGTCGCAGGATCTCGAGGATGCCCGCCTCGACCTCCTGATGGCTGGTCTCGGAGGGGTCGTCGAGGCGAAGGGCGAGCCGGATCACATCAGGCCCCCGTCGGGCTATCGACCAGGGTGACGCGGCCGGCGAGCGGATCGGGGCGTGCGATGAAGGCCGCCAGCCGTTCGCGGTCGATCGGTTCGGGGCGGATGCCCTGACGCTCGAGCCAGCGCCGACCGTGCTCGCGGCCGTACCATTGCGCCCAGCTCATCAACTGGCGGATGTCGGCGTCGATCGCGGCTTCGCGCGAGCGCCCGAGCACCGCGCCGGCATTGAGCGCGAGCAGCGTGCCGGTGCGGCAAGCCGCTTCGCGTGCGGACCACCACGCTCGTCGCGCGTCGAACGGGGCCCGCGCGCCGAGTGCATACAGCGCGGGGTATTTCATGCGCATCAGGTTCCACCCGATGCCCATGCGGAAGCGCTGGTGCAGCAGCGCGCGCAGCGAGGGTTCGCCCGGTTCGTGCATCAGCGCAGCGCGATTGAAGACCAGTTCGTAATCCGTAAGCACCAGCATCCGGTAGCAGATCTCGACGTCACCGGCCTTGACGAAACGCTCTTCGAAACCGCCGATCGACTCGAAAACCTCGCGTCTGAACGATGCGTTGGCGCCGTCGGCGAACGGCATGAAGGGCAGCCGTGTGCGTTGCAGCGCGAGCAGCGGCGACATGTAGTCGCTGCGCGCCTGGAAGTCGATGACCGCGTTGCGCTCGGTGAGAAGCAGCTTGATCTCGCCGCCGACGCAGCCCGCTCGGGGGTGCGCCGCGAAGGTGTCGACGATGCAGCGGATCCAGCCGGGCTCGGCCCGGCACGACAGGTCGGTGGTCAGGATGAAGTCGCCGCGGGCTGCGCTGATGCCGGTGTTGAGCGCCCTGGTGCGTCCGCGTTCGGCTCGCAGCAGGGCCACGAATCCCGCGGCACGGGCGCGCTCGAGGGTGCCGTCGGAGGAGCCGTTGTCGACGACGATGATCTCGAAGCGGTCTGCGGGATAGGTCTGCGCACGCATGGCGGCGGCAAAACCGTCGACATCGTCGGCGCAGTTCAGCGCGGGCACGACGACGCTGACGAAGGGCGGCACGGAGGCGGGGAGGGTGTCAGCCATGGAAGCGGGCATAAAGGCGTTGAGCGTAATAGCGCACGAGATCGGCATGTGTGACGCGGTTTGCACCGAAGGCGATCTTGCGCCGGAATTGCGTCAGGTCGTCGTAGCCGGAGACCTCGATCCTGCGCAGGGCAAGGATCTCGTCGCCACCGCGCGCAAAACCGGAGTGCGTGGAGCAGGCACCGACAAAACCCGCTGCGGCGACGGCGGCTTGTTCGCGCGCACGATGCGCACCGTAGGGGTAGGCGAACAGGTCCACGTCGGCCCCGGTCGCCGAGCGGAGGAGCGCGCGGGCCTCGGCGGTCTCGCGCTGCAACTGCGCGTCGTCGCAGTCGGTCATCGGGACGTGGGTGAGGCCATGGCACCCTATCGTGACGCCGGCATCGCGGAGCGCGCGCAGCGCTGCAGCATCCATCAGGCGGCGCTCCGGCCAGCCCTTGGCGCGCGTCCATGCCGCGGGGAGGCCGAGCCTGCCGGCGACGGCGAACACGGTGGCCGGGATGCGGTATTCATGGAGCGCCGGCAGCGCGTGGTGCGCGAAGCAGTCGAGGCCGTCGTCGAACGTCACCGCCACTGCGTCCTGTGCCAGCGGCGGGGCTTCGCCACGCAGCGCAGCGACCAGCGCGTCCATACCCACCGCGCGCAGCCCGGATGATGCCAGCCACGCCATCTGCGCGCGAAACGCTGCAGGCGGCACGCAATAGCCCGCCTCGGCGCGGGTGCGCGGCATGTCCATGGCGTGGTACATCAGGATCAACGCACGGCTCATGCGGTCCACCGGCTGACGTCGGCGATGTAGATCTGCCGGCTGCCGTCGTGCACCGAATCGATGCACACCTGGCGGCCATCGCGGCTCCAGCGCGGATGCAGGTCGCAGCGGATCTCGCCCCACCAGCGCGACTTCGGAGAATGGGTGCGGGCGATGTCGATCCGTCGGCCTTCCGGCCAGCTCACCAGCATCAGCGTGCGCATGTCGTGGGCGTCGGGATAGGTGTCGTTGAGCACCCAGCGCCGGTCGGGGGAAAAGCTGTCATGGCCGTCCTCGGTGAGCACGCCCTCGCCGTAGGGGGTACAGCGGCCGTCGCGCACGTCCACGAGCAGGAAGCGCTCGCCGCCCTCGCTTCGCCGCGCCCACGCCAGGATGTGGTCCTCGTCGAGCCAGTCATAGTGCGAGATGCGCCCGGTGTCGAGCGCGCAGACGAGCTCGCCGCCGTCCGGGCGGCAGGTGTAGAGGCGCACGCCCCAGCCTTTTTCGCCTTCGCGCCAGAGGTGGAAGAAGGCGATGCGGCTGCCCTGAGGGCTGGGCTGGATGTGATTGAGCCAGTGAAACTGGCCGTTCATCGCCGGCTTCGCATCCTTGCGGGCGAGCAGGTGCAGGGAGACGATCAGGGTGCTGCGTCCCGAGTCGAGCTCGATCAGGTGCAGGCCGTCATCGCCAGGTGCGTGTTCGTGCGCGCGCGGATCGGTGATGCCGGCATAGCCGTAACCCGGTCGGTGGAGCGCGAGGCGGGCGAAGTCGAGGCTCCACCCCAGTCGGCCGTCGGGTGAGAGGGTGTAGATCGGGCGTGTGTAGCGTTGCAGCACGCGGCCCGAGACGTCGCGCACGACGCCTACCGCCACGCCGCGCTCACGGTCGTTGTGCACCAGGGTGCGCTCGGGGTCGGCCGGGTGCCAGGCCAGCATCGCACCCTGCTGCCAGTTCCACGCCAGGCTCTCGGCGAGCGCTTCGAAGCGCCGTTCGCCGAGGTGCACCACGCCGATCCGGCAGGCGTCGTCCGCACCCGGGGCACGGTCGTTGAAGTCGGCCTCGTGCGCGAGCAGCAGCGTCTGCGAGGCATTCCAAGGTGATTTCTCGTAGTAGCCGAAGAAGTGGTGCTTGGGGCCCGAGGTCACCGCCACGAGTGGATCATGCGCGCGGCCGAAGTGGAGCCAGCGGTAGAGCGCGGGCAGGCGAACGCGTGCGTCGTTCTCGACCCAGGTTTCGAGCTTCTTGCGCACGCGCCAGGGGATGGCGGGCAAGCGGGAGAGGGCAGGGTACAGCGCCGTCATTGTCCGCCCAGCCTTCCGATCAGCCGCACATAAAGGTCGTGCGGCAATAGCGCCGGCAGCAGGTACTTCAGCTCGGCAGCCTTCCATCCGCCGTTGCGCAGCGCCTGGCGGAACACGTGCCAGGCGGTGGTCAGGTCGCGCCGCCAGTAGGCCTGGAAGCCGCGCTGCAGATAGGCGCCGTCGGTGAGTTCGCGCAGCTTGCCGGCGCCGAGGTGGGCGACCCGCTCGGGGTGGGTGGCGATGAACTTCTTCTTGACCAGCCAGCTGTTCTCGGCCTGGAGCCACTGCTTCGAGGTGATCTGGCCGCCGACCTTGTGGCGATAGAAGGCCATGGCCTCGGGCACGCGCACGATCGGGTTGGGCACGCCGATGCGCAGCCACAGGTCGTAGTCCATGCAACTGCGCCAGTCGGTGTCAAAGCCACCGGCCGTGCGCAGCGCCGCGGTGCGGGTCAGGGCAGCGTGGATCGGCCACGGCGCGGCCGCGCGCAGGAATTGGGCGGCCTTGTCGTCCGCCTCGTAGTCGGGCGGTACGTAGGGTGCGTTGCTGCGATCGGTTGCGCCCACGTTCTGCCAGCCGCAATAGGCAAGCGTTGCATGGCTAGACGTGAGCGCGGCATGCAGCTTTTCGAGGCAGTCTGCCGTCCACCAGTCATCGGCGTCGAGAAAGGCGATGAACTCGCCGCGTGCGTGCTCCAGCCCCAGGTTGCGGGCAACGTAGGGACCACGATTCGCCTGGCGGAAGAGCCTGATCCGCTCGGGATGTGCGCGCTGCAGGCGCTCGGCGATCGTCACGCTGGCGTCGGTCGAGCCGTCGTCGACGATCAGCAACTCGACGTCCGGGCAGCTCTGGCCCATGACGCTGGCGACCGCCTCCTCGAGGTAGGGCGCGCCGTTGTAGCAGGGCATGATCACGGAGATCAGGGGAGACATGTGCAGTGTTCGTCCTTCACGGGGTTAGCCGGCAAGCGTTTGCGTACGGATTCAGTTCAATTCGTCGCCGATGACCTCCAACCACTTTCGTCCCCATTTCAGGTCAGGTTCGACGTGGTTGCCCTCCGCCCATTCGTTCCAGGCCTTCAGGAAGATGAGCTGGTGCTGCGCGGCTCTGTCGTGCACGCGGTGGATCGCCTGGCGCAGCAATTTGCGGAACAGTTCGGGCGTCGCGTTGGCGAATACCAGGCCGTCCATCCCCGCACGCGGTGTATTGTCCCAGTTCGGCAGCACGATCGGGTAATCCTCCCATTCGGGCGCATCGGCGCGCAGCAGGATGGGCATGATCTCCTCGTAATCCCAGATCGTCAGCTTGTGGGGGTTGCCCTGCAGGGCCAGCCTGAGCTTGGTGGTCAGGTAGCGTCGCGGGATGCGACCGTCGCGCTCGGGCAGCGCCTGCATCATTGATGCATCCAGGCCACGACTGCGCGGATCCCAGGACTCGTTCCGGTGGGAGACACCGATCAGGTGCAGTCCGGGCAGGCCCGCCTGTGCCGCGCGCTGGCGCCAGAAGCGGACCACCCCGGCGACGTCGGGAATGTCGTCGGGCTTGTAGAGGACGAAGATCGGCTTGCCATCCACGCGCAGGTAGCGTGGGTCGCGGAAGGCTTGCAGCAGCCAGTCGAAGTGCGCGCCGTGATCGTCGAGGCCCGGATAGGTCTGGGTGATCAGCTCGCGGGGTGCCCCTTGCCAGGCGGCGGAGTTCCAGCTGTGGTTGGCCCAGCACAGGCAAAAGGGGAAATCGGGTTCGCCACTGGCGACGATTTCGTTAACCGGCCGTTCGAGGATCCGTTTGCCGCCGAACCAGTAGTGGTAGTAACAGAAGCCCTCGATGCCATATTCGCGTGCCAGTGCCGCCTGTGCCGCGCGCGCCTCGGGCAGGCGGAGGTCGTAGAAGCCCAGGTCGGCCGGGACGTGCGGCTGATAGTGGCCGGGAAACAGCGGTGCAGCGCGCGCGACGTTGGTCCATTCGGTGAAGCCCCTGCCCCACCACTCGTCGTTCTCCGGAGTGGGGTGAAACTGCGGCAGGTGGAAGGCGATGAGTCGGGCTTTCATGTCGGCGATGTGGATTCTGGTCGGGACCGCTCAACGGGCCAGCCGAAGAAGTTCGCGGATACGGCCGGCTTCCGAAGTCAGCGCGCCAAGCGGGAGAAGCAGTAGCCCGGCGAGATAGACGAGTGCCGCCGCAGCAGTTGCGACGACGAGGTAGATCGCCTGCGATTCGGTCTTGAATCCGTCCGGGAGCAGCCAGTCCACCGCAGCCAGCGTGCTCAGCAGGAGGGCGTTCAGCACCAGCACGGGTGCGACTGCAGCGAACAGGTCACGCATGCTGCTGTGGAAGCAGCGGGTTGCCAGGTAGTACATGTGGATCGTCGAGTACACCTGGCTCAGCACGATGCCGAGCGCGGCGCCCGACAGACCCCAGCGCAGGCCGACGAAGCAGCCGACGGCGACGATCGCCCACGTCACGATCTGCACGATGACCTCACGGCCGACGCGATTGGTCGCCGCCAGCACGGCACCGCAGGGGTGGCCGGCGCAATAGAGCACGCCGAGCGGAGCCAGAATCTGCAGAACGGGCGCGGCTTCGCGCCAGTGCTCGCCATAAACGACGACGATGAAAGGTTCTGCGAGCCAGGCGAGGCCGATGTAAAGCGGCAGGGTGTAAAGAAGCAGCAGGCTCATCATGCGGAAGAACAGGTACTTGATCCGGTCCGGGTTGTCCTGCTCGGCCGACATCGTACGGAACACTGGCTGGAAAACCGGCCCGCTGATCGAAGTGAGGGGGAGCGTTGCCAGGCTGTAGCCCTTGTTGAAGAGGCCGACCATGGCGGGACCGGCGAGCTTGGCGATAATCAGGTTGCTGGTCTGCTTGCGGAAGTACACCGCAAGGTCCTTGAGCGTGATCTTGACGCCGTAGCTGCCGTGCGTGCGTGCGACGCTGCGGTCGAAGCGCAGACGCGCGCGCAGCGGCGTGATGCGGACCACCATCAGCAGGCTGGCGATGCTGCCGACCAGACCGCCGAGCACCAGGCTCCATACCCCCAGTCCGGCCGCCGCCATTGCGATGCTCGCGACGCCTCCGATCGCGCCGGCGATGAAGTTCTGGATCGACATGTCCCTGAAGCGCATCTCGCGGTTAAGCCAGCTCGTGTGGATGCTCAGGAAGGGGCGCATCAGGAAGTTGATTGCCGAGACGCGCAGCAGATCTTCGTAGAGCGGCTCGCCGAACCAGCTCGCGAACGCGGGGGCAACCAGGACAAGCCCGGTGAACACGGCCAGGCAGATCAGCATCTGCAGGGTGAAGACGACCTGAAAGTCGTGCTCCACTGCCGCTTTGGCGCGCACCAGGGCCTGCCCCATGCCGCCCGAGGCGATCAGGCCGATCACCCCGGTGAAGATCTGGATGGTGACGATCATGCCGAAGTCGGCCGGTACCAGCAGACGGGCGAGCACGATACCGAACGCGAACTGGAGTGCCTGGCTCACGACGTTGCTGCCGATGAGCCATTTCGAACTGTCGCGGATGTTTTGTGCAAGCTTCATTGAGGGCGGTGGAGGGAGAGATTCGGCAGGGCGCTGCGCCGCGCCGGGATTATCGGGCAGGCCCGCGGGCAGGGCGATGAATTATCACACGCGGGGCCGCAAGGCCCGGTCCGTGTCCGGGGGGGAGGCTCAGCCACGGAGGATGGACGCGAGCTGGCGCAGCGACGCCAGCCCGGGCTGCTGCCACAGGTTGGGCAGTACCGCCCCGCAAGCCCGTGCACGCTGGTGGTCGCGAACGAGCGCGTAGGCCAGATTGAGCCGGCCGCGCGCCAGGCGGTGGCGCACGCCGCGCGCCACCGCCCGGGGATAGGCAGAGGCCTCGGCGGCCATGGCGATGAGCGTGCGCACGTTGTCGAACTGGGCCTGCAGGGGGTCCCGCCGGGTCGCGCTGGCGTCATGGATCAGGTAGGCCGCGAGCGGACGGCACACCACGCCTGCGCGCCGGCTGCGCGCACACAGGCGGACCAGGAAGAAGACGTCCTCGCAAACCCGGTAGCCGGTCGGATAGCCACCGAGGCCTCGGAAAGTGGCGGTCGGAATGCTCAGGGTGTGGGTGTCGCCAAAGTGGTCGGCGACGAAGGACTCGAAATCGGCCGCCTCGAGCAGTGTGCGTTCTGCACCGGGGGCGCGCTCGGCGAGGCGCCTGCCCGTATCGTGCAGTTCCATAGAGCCTGAGATCCGGCTCCCGTCGGGGCGGCGGTAGTCGTAGTCGGCGGTGAGGAAGTCGAGCGCAGGGTCGTCGACGATGAAGCGGGCGTGGGCTTCGAGGCGGTCGGGGTAGAACCAGTCGTCGGCGTCCAGAAACGCCAGCCAGTCGCCGCTGGCGGCCTGGGCGCCGGTGTTGCGCGCCGCCGACACGCCGGCGTTGACCTGGTGGAGGGGGCGCAGGCGCCCGGGGTGGCGGGCGACGAGCTCGGCGACGACCTGGGCGGTGGTGTCGGTGGAGCCGTCGTCCACGACGATGATCTCGTGCGCTGGCCAGGTCTGCGTCAGCACGGATTCGACGGCGCGGGCGACGAAGGCCGCGCCGTTGTAAACCGGGATGACGACCGAGAAGCGCGGTGCGCTCATCGCTGCGGGTAGCCCATCTCTGCGGCAACAGCCGCGACGCGCTCGAGCACGCGCTCGACGCGCTCGCGGTTGCGGCCTTTCTTCCACTTGTCGAGCTCGATCTCGCCGAACACGTCGTAGGGCTTGCTCAGCACCTGCTCGCAATGGGCGCGCACCTCGGGGGTGAAGGCGAGGCCGCAGTCGGCGTAGAGCTTCTGGTAACCGGCGACGGGGTCGCGCACCAGGTCTTCGTAGAACACTTCGACCCACTGGCCGGCGGGGACGCTGGCGCGGGCGTCCAGTATGGCGCGGTTGATGGCCTGGTACTGGAAGGCAGCGACGTCTTCGATGGGCGCGCGCAGGTAGTTGCGCCAGCCCTCGGCGAGGAAGAAGCACCAGCGCGTGTAGCGGCCGTTGTCGATGGCGACGGTCTCGGGGAAGACGCCGCTCCAGGTGGCGTACTTGTCGGGCTTGCCCCAGCCTTCGATGAGCGAGTTGATGTTGTCGCCGGGTTCGCGCTTGACGAATACGAAGATGGCATCGGGGAAGAGCGCGCGCAGGTAGGGCACGCACAGGCCGTTCTGGTTGTTCTTGTCCACCCAGCGCCGGCGGCCGGTCCAGGTGTAGAAGTAGCGCGCGACGTGGTCGCGGTCCTTTGTGCTGGCGTCGGCGGCGTCGAGGGCGTGGGTGTTCCAGTGCTTTTCTTCGAGCGGGTGGAGGTCGACCCAGAAGTCATGCGTCTCGCGCTGCAGGGTGCCGAGCTCGGGGGATTCGGACAGGGTCTTGTAGACCACGGTGGTGCCGGCGCGCGAGCAGCCGAGCACGATGACCGGGCGGTCGGCGGGCGGGCGGCGCAGGTTCCACCACTGGCTGCGCAGCGCGCGCCAGGCGCGGTTGCCGTGATGGTGTAGCGTCTTGTCGATCTTGAGCAGGAGTTCGGACATGGGGCAAGTTGAGAGCGTGGAGGGCGGGAGGAGGAAGGGCCGCAAAGGCTTGCTTGTCGGGCGGCTGCGCCCGAGCGCGTCAGCGCTGGTTGCGCCCGATGCT
>JBEOKH010000272.1:0-4465 GCA_040275625.1 Thauera sp.
GATCAGGATCCCCACCATCGAGAGGATCAGGGCGCAGGCGAAGAACTCGGGCATCCGGATCACCAACGAGTACGTCGTCAGGCGGCTGCCCAGACCGAAGCCACCGCCAGCCATCTCCGCCCCCACCGCAGTGATCAAGCCGAAGATCGCGCCCATCATCAATCGGACGATGACCATGGGCATGGCCATCGGAATGCGGATCTTGGTGAAGATCTGCAGCGTCGTGGCGCCGTAGGGGCGCGCGAGAGCGATCTTTCCGAGGTCCACGCGGCGGAAGCCGATCGCCGAATTGATCATCACCATGGGCCCCGAGGCCAGTGCCACCGCGATGATCCGCGGCGCGAATCCGAAACCGAAGTTCAGGATCAGCAGCGGCACCAAGGCGAGCATCGGCGTGGTGACCAGCAGCAGGATGTACGGCGCGATGATCTTTTCCGCAAACGGAAACTGAGTGATCACGGCAGCGAGCAGCATGCCGATGCTGGCACCAATGGCGTAACCTGCGAACAGTTCGATCAGCGTGTAGCCGAAGTGCTGCCCGATCACGGGGATGTCGCTGCCGAAGAACACCGCCACCACCGACGAGGGCGTGGGCAGGATGTACTGCGGGACCTCGAGCACGCGAAGCAGCAGTTCCGCCCCACCGATGATGAACACCGCCACGGCGATGATTGCCACCAGTTCCCGCGTCGACTGGATGCTGACGCCGCCGGTGAGTCCACCGAGGCCGGCTGACGAGGCTCCTCCACCCCCGCCTGCGTTCTTCTTTCCGAATTCCGGAATCTTGTCACCCAGTGCCTTGTCACTCATAGCATTGCCTTCGATGGTGTCTTGGTTTGCGTACTGGGTTGGTGTTCGATTTCAGCCTTGACCTCATTGACCAGATCGAAGAACTCGCGGGTCTGCATGATGTCCAGCGCACGCGGGCGCGGAAATGGGATGTCGAAGGTCTTGACCATGCGGCCGGGCCGCGCCCCCATCACATGCACCCTGTCCGACAGGAAGACCGCTTCGGGAATGCTGTGCGTGATGAAGACGATGGTCTTGCCGGTCTCCATCCAGATTTCCTCCACGAGCAGGTTCATCTCGTCGCGCGTGAACGCGTCCAGCGCACCGAAGGGCTCATCCATCAGAAGGACCGACGGGTCGACCGACAGGGCACGCACGATCGACGCCCGCTGCTGCATGCCGCCGGACAGTTCCCGCGGCATCTTCATGCCGAAACCGCCGAGGCCTACGCGCTCCATCAGCATCTGGATGCGCTGTTGATCGACAGGCCTGCCGCTGATCTCGAAGGGGAATTCGATGTTTTTCTGGATGGTTCGCCAGGGCAGCATGTTGGCGTCCTGGAACACCATGCCGATTTCCGGGTTCGGGCCGTGGATCGGCTTGCCGTCCAAGAAGATCTCTCCGCTCGTCAGGTCGTGCAAACCCGACATGGACCACAGCAGGGTGGTCTTTCCGCAACCGGAGGGCCCGACCAGTGCGACGAACTCGTGGTCACGCACCTCCAGGTTGATGTTCTCCAGCGCGTGCACCTGCCCCGTCTTGGTGTCGTAGTGCTTGGTCGCCCGCTGGATGACGAGCTTTGGGGGCGGTTGTTGTCTCAATGGAGTCCTCATGAGTTGATTTCGGGCACGCAGCGTTCAGACCTCGAAGGCCAGCAGTTCACGCAGGTGCTGGTCCACCTGTTCGAGGTAGGCGGGATCGAATCCGTTGAGCGCCATGTGCCCCTCCACGGATTCGAGGACCCTGAACGCCGATCTGGCGAGCAACCGATGCTCGGCCTCGCAATCGCGAGGCGGGAAGAACATGTCGTGGCTGATGGGCATGACGTAGCACTTGGCCGTGACTCGCGCCAGGGCCTTGGCCAAATCGCCGCCCGTGTGGCGTGAGACGTCTCCCCGCTGCCACTTCCATGCCTGGCACAGAAGGTCGTTGGCATCCATCGGCGCGAAATAGGCGCGCATCACGCCGTTGATGAAGTCGCGCTCGGACGACATGCTCAGCAGCGATTGCCAGCGCTTCTTTTCGTAGAACTCGGTGCTCCAGCCCATGATGGCGAAGATGCTCGCCATGCGGCTCAAGCCGTCGCGCACATCCTCGCTGCGTTCGTACCAGCCGCCGTTCCACTTCGGGTCGGACGTCACCGCCTCGATGAGGGTCTCGGTGAACATGAAGTCGTGGAACGTGTTGCGGGCGGTGGCGGCCAGGACGGCGGCCCTCTTCACCTTTTCCGGATATCGCACCGCCCATTCGTACACCTGCTGCCCACCCATGGAGCCGCCGAAGACCAGGGCCAGCTCGGTGATACCGAACGCGTCTTCGAGCAGCCGCTGCTGCGCGACAACGTCGTCTCCGATGCGAACCCGCGGGAAATACGCCATGCTTTGTGCGCCCGGCGTGTTGTGCGGCGAGCTCGACAGGCCGCTGCCGATCTGATCGACGATGACGATGAAGTACTTGTTCGGGTCGAGCGCGTGGTCCGGGCCGACGTACACGTCTTCCATCACCTTGCCGGTGCCCGAGAACCAGGTCGTCACCAGCACCGCGTTGTCGCGTGCCGCGTTCAGCTTGCCGTGAGTGCGGTAGGCGAGCTTGCAGCCGCGCAGGGTCTCGCCCTCTTCCAGAACGAGGTCGCCAATGTCGCGCAGCGTGTAGCTTCCTTGAAGTGCCGAGGAATAGAAGTTGTTCTCGATCACGTAAGTCCCTCTGGAGACCGAATTGGGTTTGATGACGTGAGGAGATCATTCCCGAAACGACTGGGGCCCGACATTGCGAAAAGTCGCGCAGGGAAACCCCACTGCGCTGCGCGCTGCCTCCGCAGCGGCGAAGCCGCAGCCTTGCTTCATCGGTCTGCCGTGGGCGGACCGCAGATCGGCCCCGCTTCTGGTCAGGACGACCGATTCACTCCCGCGCTGACGTCATGCCTGGGAGCCAGGCTGGAACCACCGAACTCGTCCGAGCATCTGGCCTGCACACGCGAGCTCGTTCACGCGATGCGTGCTGAAGACAGTGCAATGCGTTGCGGCGGCGCAGCCCAGCGAGAGTGCATGAGGAAAGCGCTGCGAGCGCTCGTCACGCATTCGACACCGAGGCGGCAGGGATTGACGGACCATGGGTCGATCCGTATGCCCACAACGCTCATAGGCGCCGCTTGCGGGTGCAGCAAGCTTGCGAGGCAAACCGATCTCAATTGCTCAGCGTTGCGTCCTCGGGGAACAGGTCTGGTGCATCGGCCTGATCGGCAACTTCCGGCAGCTTGAACAGGGCAACGGCCTCGACCTGATTGCGCGACAGGTCTTGAAGGCTGGAGACCGCGGCGGCCATCTGCTCCACGAGCGCGGAATTCATTTGCGTTGCTTGGTCGATCCCCGCAACGGCTTCGCGAAGTTGCACCACGTCAGCCAGTTGATTTGTGCTGGCCGTGCTGATGTCCGTCATGACGCCGGTCACGCTCTCGACCGCGGTCAACAGCTGGGTCGCGCTGTCTCCCGCCTGGTCGACGAGACCGTTGCCGGTCTTCACGCGTTCAACGCTCGTGTTGATGAGTTCCTTGATTTCCTTGGCGGCGTCCGCGGAGCGGCCTGCCAGCGTGCGAACCTCATTGGCCACCACGGCAAAGCCGCGCCCCTGCTCGCCAGCCCGCGCAGCTTCTACCGCGCACTGAGGGCAAGAATGTTGGTCTGGAATGCAATGCCATCGATGATGATGGCCGGCAGCGTGCTTGTTGCCCGGCCCGGCTGTTGCTGCTTAGTCGACACTGATGATCCTGCGTCCGTGAATGAGAGCTTGCAGCGCACGGCCGTACGAGGTGCCGCGGACTCGCAAGCCGCGACCACTACGCACAACCCACTCCCGCCGGCGGGAGCGGAGGTTCTCCCTGCAAGCGCGGGGGGGCGGTGGCCCGTCAGAACACGTAGCGCATGCCGACGATGGCGCCGGACACGGTCGTCCCCGCAGGTGCCGTGGGCATCGAGCCCGAGCCGATGTACGGTTGGCGCGACACGTTGGCGTCGTTCCTGAGGGAGCCGAACTGCGCGTAGGCGTGAATGTTCTTGGCCAGGGGGTGGAAGACCGAGACCGCCATGAGTGTCGAGGTGTTGGCCGATGCCGCCGCGGCCTTGTCCTTCGCCATACCGTACTGCAGGTTCAGGTCGGTTTCGCCGAGCTTGAATCCCAGGCCGATGTTGGTGTAGGCCTCGTCGACCGACCTCGTCGGCTCGTTGCTCTGCGCCCCGCCAAGCAACACGTAGACCTTCATCGCGCCAAAGGCGACGTTTCCAGCGAGGTAGTAGTCCTTCACCCGCGGGCCGGAGAGGAGTTGGTTGTCGCGGTAGGACGCCGCTGCGTTGACCGGCCCGCCCGAGTAGAAGGCAGCGATCTCATTGCCCGAAGGGGACTTCTGGCCAGGCCCGGTGTTCGGCACTTCACCGCCGGAGTTGTCGTTGCCCTGGCCAAACGC
>JBEOKH010000273.1:0-9746 GCA_040275625.1 Thauera sp.
CGTGAACCTGCCGCCGGCCGCCGCGGCCGGCTCGACCGGAGGAGCGCGCGATGAAGAGTAATCCGCTGCTCAAGTGGCTGCTGATCCCGATGGCGCTGCTGCTGGTGTTCGCCGGCATCAAGCTCTTCCCCGGCGATCGCGGCGCCAAGTCCGCGCCGCCGGGCGCTGCCAGCCAGCTTACGCCCGAAGAGATGAAGGCCTTGGGCATGGGCGACACGCCTCGCGATACCGTTGCCACGCTTGTCGCCCAGGTCAAGCAGTTGCGCAACGAGCTGCAGACCGCCCTCAACGACAACAAGAACCAGAAGGCCGAGAACGAGCGCATGCGCGCCCGCGAGAGCGCGATCGACCAGCGCATCCAGACCGCGCTGGACGGCGAACGCGGCCGCCTGCAGCAGGATCGCGAGCAGGTGGCGAGCGACCGCCAGCAGACCCAGGGCCTGTTGCAGGACCTGCAGCGGCGCCTCGAAGGTCTCTCCAGCAAGGGCGCTCAGGGTGGACAAGTCGATCTGCCCGTCGGACTGGGCCTGGAAGATGGCGACGGCAAGAACTTCGGCACGGGCCGTGGCAGCAGCAACAGCACGCGCTGGATGGAGCCGGACGACGCGAAGCTCCAGGCCAAGAATGGCAGCGCCGGCAGCGGACCGAGCTTTCCGACGAGTTTCGGGCCGGCGCAGAAAACGCTGTCGAACGCGGCGGATACTGTCGCCGTCGCAGGGAGCCGCGCCGTGGGCGCCTCGATCAAGCCGGTCTACACGGTGCCGTCGAACTCGACGTTGATGGGCTCCATCGCCATGACCGCGCTGATCGGCCGCGTGCCGATCGATGGCACCGTCAACGATCCGTATCCGTTCAAAGTGTTGATCGGCTCGGATAACCTCACCGCCAACGGCATCGACATCCCCGACGTGGCGGGCGCTGTGGTCAGCGGCACGGCCTCGGGCGACTGGACGCTCTCGTGCGTGCGCGGGCAGATCCGCAGCGTCACCTTCGTCTTCCACGACGGCACCATTCGCACCGTACCGGAGGACGGCAGTCGCGGTCAGGGCGGCAGTGGCGGCCAATCCAACGGCAACGGCACGACCCAAGGCGGGCTGGGCTGGATCAGCGACCCGTATGGCATCCCCTGCGTCTCCGGCGAACGGCGCAGCAACGCTCAGCAATATCTCGGCTCGCAGGCACTGATCACCGCGGCGGGGGCGGGCGCAGCTTCGCTCATCAAGTCCGACAACGGCAGCGTGGCCGTGGTCGCCAACAGCAATGGTTCCCTCGGGACGGTCGGCATCTCGGGCAACGAGGCCATGGGCCGCATTCTGGCCGGCGGCGTGCGTGACATGGCCGATTGGGTCAACAAGCTCTACGGGCAGGCCTTCGCCGCGGTCTACGTGCAGCCCGGCGCCAAGGTCGCCGTGCATCTGGAACAGCCGCTCAACATCGACTACGACGCCAAGGGGCGCCGGGTCGATCACCACATCGGAGAAGCTCATGCGTCGGATCTGGACTGATACGGTCGTGGCCCTGCTCGCGGTCATGGTGCTGGGCGGCTGCGCGACCAGCAAGGACGAGCTGCTGCCGCATGGCGATCACACCATGCTCGACGTCTGGAACCAGGAGACTGGGGGGAGCGCGGGCGGGGGCCAGCCTTCCCGGCAACTGCTCGATGCGCGCCAGAGCCTGCGCCGGCCGCTGACCGAGGCCGACGTGCAGAGCGCCCCCGCCGCGAACGCGGCCTACACCCGGACCGCCGCCAACGAGATTTACCGTCAATTCCACCGGCTACCGAACCCGGACCTGGTCATGTATGTCTTCCCGCACCTGGCCGGCAGCGACCCCGTGCCGGTGCCCGGCTACACGACCGTGTTCCCGCTGTACCAGCGCGTGCAGTACGCGATGCCGGGCGAGCGTCTGGAGGACTACTGATGGCCTGGACCTTGCCCTGGACGCGCAAGGCAGCGGCGCACGCAAGCACCGAAGCGCCAGCCGACGACGCCTGGACGCGGCATGTGTCGGCCCTGGCGGCGCAGGGCATTGCCGAGCCCGGCAGCGCCTTGGACAGCCACCAACGCAAGCCCGCCACCGAAGCGGATGCCCAGTCGCTCTACGATGTGGCGCCGTCCTTTGCCGACCTGCTGCCCTGGGTGGAATACCTGCCGGACTCCAGGAGCATGCTGCTGGAGGACGGCCAGTCGGTGGCCGCGTTCTTCGAGTTGCAGCCGATCGGCACCGAGGGGCGCGAGATGGCCTGGTTGTGGCAGGCACGCGATGCGCTGGAGAACGCGCTGCAGGACTCCTTCGACGAACTCGACGAGAACCCCTGGGTGGTCCAGCTCTACGCCCAGGACGAGGCGAACTGGGACGGCTATCTGCGCGCGCTGGCCAGCTACGTGCGACCGCGCGCCCACGGCAGTGCCTTCAGCGAGTTCTACCTGCGCCACTTCGCGCATCATCTGCGCGCCATCGCCAAGCCCGGCGGACTGTTCGAGGACACGACGGTGACGCGCCTGCCGTGGCGCGGCCAGGTTCGGCGCGTGCGCTTGGTGGTTTATCGTCGCTCATCCGCGTCAGCTTCATCCCGCCGGAGCCAGTCCCCCGAGCAGGCCCTGACGACCATCTGCGACCGGCTCGTGGGCGGCCTCGCGAACGCGGGCGTGAAGGCACGCCGAATGGAAGCCGCCGACATCCATGACTGGCTGCTGCGCTGGTTCAACCCTCATCCGACGATGCTCGGTCCGACCGCCGAGGATCGGGATCGCTTCTACGCGCTGACCCGTTACCCCGAGGAGCAGGAAGCGGGCGAGATCGAGCTGGAAATAGAACTCGCAAGTGGCGACTTCGCACAGCGCCTGTTCTTCGGCCAGCCGCGCTCGGACGTGGACAGCGGCACCTGGCTCTTCGATGGCCTCCCGCATCGGGTGATCGTGATGGACCGGCTGCGCATGCCGCCCTCGACCGGCCACATCACCGGCGAGACCCGCAAGGGTGGCGATGCGGTCAATGCGCTGTTCGACCAGATGCCGGAGGACACGGTGATGTGCCTGACCCTGGTCGCCACGCCTCAGGACGTGCTGGAAGCGCACCTGAACCATCTGAGCAGGAAGTCGGTCGGCGAGACGCTCGCCTCGGAGCAGACCCGGCAGGATGTGCAGCAGGCGCGCAGCCTGATCGGCAGCGCGCACAAGCTCTATCGCGGCGCCCTGGCGTTCTACCTGCGCGGTCGCGATCTGCATCAGCTCGACACCCGCGGCCTGCAGCTCGTCAACGTCATGCTCAACGCCGGCCTGCAGCCGGTGCGCGAGGAAGACGAGGTGGCGCCGCTCAACAGCTACCTGCGCTGGCTGCCCTGTGTGTTCGACCCGGCCCTCGACGAGCGGCAGTGGTATACCCATATCATGTTCGCGCAGCATGCCGCGAATCTCGCGCCGGTCTGGGGCCGCAGCCAGGGAACGGGGCATCCCGGCATCACCTTCTTCAACCGCGGCGGCGGGCCGATCACCTTCGATCCCCTGAATCGGCTCGACCGGCAGATGAACGCGCATCTGTTCCTGTTCGGCCCCACCGGCTCGGGCAAGAGCGCAACCCTCAACAACATCCTGAACCAGGTGACGGCGATCTACCGGCCTCGGCTGTTCATCGTCGAGGCGGGCAACAGCTTCGGCCTGTTCGGCGACTTCGCGACCCGGCTGGGCCTCACGGTGCATCGTGTGAAGCTCGCACCCGGCGCAGGGGTCAGCCTAGCCCCGTTCGCCGACGCACACCGCCTGGTGGAAATGCCCAGCCAAGTGCAGACGCTGGATGCCGACGACCTGGACGAAGACCGCGACGAAACAGCGCAGGTCTCCGATGCGGACGAGCAGCGTGACGTGCTGGGCGAGCTGGAAATCACCGCGCGGCTGATGATCACCGGCGGCGAGGACAAGGAAGAGGCCCGCATGACGCGTGCCGACCGCAGCCTGATTCGCCAGTGCATTCTCGATGCGGCCCGCCGCTGCGTGGCGGACGAACGCACTGTGCTCACGCGCGACGTGCGCGACGCGCTGCGTGAGCGCGCCCACGACACCACGCTACCCGAAGTGCGCCGCGCCCGGCTGCTGGAGATGGCCGACGCCATGGACATGTTCTGCCAGGGCGTCGACGGCGAGATGTTCGACTGTCCCGGCACGCCGTGGCCCGAGGCCGACATCACGATCGTCGATCTGGCGACCTTCGCGCGCGAGGGCTACAACGCCCAGCTCTCGATCGCCTACATCAGTCTCATCACCACGGTAAACAACATCGCAGAGCGCGACCAATTCCTTGGGCGGCCGATCATCAACGTCACCGACGAGGGCCACATCATCACCAGGAACCCGCTGCTCGCGCCCTACGTGGTCAAGATCACCAAGATGTGGCGCAAGCTCGGCGCCTGGTACTGGCTGGCGACCCAGAACATCGACGACCTGCCCAAGGCGGCCGAGCCGATGCTCAACATGATCGAGTGGTGGATCTGCCTCTCGATGCCGCCGGACGAGGTGGAGAAGATCGCGCGCTTCCGGGAGTTGAACCCGGCGCAGAAGGCGCTGATGCTCTCCGCGCGCAAGGAGGCCGGCAAGTTCAGTGAGGGCGTGATCCTGTCCAAGTCGATGGAGGTGCTGTTCCGCGCGGTGCCCCCCAGCCTGTACCTGGCGCTGGCCCAGACCGAGCCGGAAGAGAAGGCCGAGCGCTTCCAGTTGATGCGGCAGTACGGCATCGGCGAGCTGGATGCGGCCTTCAGGGTGGCCGAGAAGATCGACCGTGCCCGGGGCATCGAGTCGCTGCCGCTCGATGCGCTGGCCTGACGGGGAGACCATGATGCCCTTGCCCGGACTCGCTCGATCCAGATCCTTCCTCTTCGCGCTGCTGGCGACGACAGTGCTGATGAGCGTGGCGATCTGGCTGGTGCTGCGCCCGACGGTCACTGCTCCGGCCGCGGTTCAGCCCCGGCCCCATGTCGAAACGATGCCAACGGCGTCTTCCCCGTCGGCGGTTTTCGGGCCGCCCTGGCGCTACGGCCGTCCTGAAGCGCGCTTCACCGTGGTCGAGTACGCCGACCTGGAATGCCCGTTCTGCGGGACCTACTTCCCGGTACTCAAGCGCTGGATCGACGAACACCCCGAGGTGGACTGGCAGTGGCACCACCTGCCGCTGGCGATGCACGAACCGGCGGCCTCGGCCGGAGCGCGCCTGATTGAGTGCGTCGGCGAAGCCGGCGGCCACGCCGCGTTCTGGCAAGCCGTGGAATGGGTCTATGCCCACACGCGCGGCGATGGACAGGGTTTGCCCGAAGGGCTGCGTTATCCCGACCTCACGCCTGCCGCACAGCAGTGTCTCGACAGCGATCGGCCCGATGCTTTCATCCGCACCCAGGCCGCAGAGGCCGCGAAGAACGGCGTCACCGCCACGCCGGCCCTGCGGCTTCGCGACCGCGACACCGGCAAGGCCCTCTTGCTGCACGGTCCCGTGGAAGGCGATGCCTTGCTTTCGGCACTCGATCTGCTTGCCGCAGGCGACATGGCGACCGTCGAGCCGTCCCGATCCCCCGACATGCCCGCCGCGTCCGTCGGCGACATGCCCAGGTAGCCCTCGATCTTCAAGGCTACGGTGCGGCTCGACCGCGCTGATCGAAAACCCGTTCGCATCGCATCCCTCGCCGCGAACGCCCACCGCACCCGCGGTGGCGGATGCCCACTCGTCGCCTGCCTCATCCCGTCGTCCCCTGGAGGGTTTGCCCTCCCGGGGCAGGTGCCCTCCGATCTCATCCATTGGAGGTTCGCCATGTCTTGCGTCATCGCCGATTCCAGACCGGAATCGCTCACCCTGATCGCAGCCCAGCACGAAGACTGGATCATCCAGCAGGCCATCACCCTGCTCGAGAACCGCGTCTTCAAGGCCGGTCCAGCGGTGTCCAGTCCCGCCGCCGTGCGCGACTACCTTCGCATGAAGCTGGTCGTGGAACCCAACGAAGTCTTCGCCGTCGTGTTCCTCGACAGCCAGCACCAGGTGCTCGCCTACGAGCCGCTGTTCAAGGGCACGGTCGACCAGACCTCGGTGTATCCGCGGGTGGTCGTTCAGCGCGCCTTGGCCCTCAACGCCTCGGCGCTCATCCTGGCGCACCAGCACCCGTCCGGTGTGACCGAGCCCTCGGCCGCTGATTGCGCGCTCACGGACCGACTGAAAGCAGCCTTGGCGCTGGTCGACATCAGGGTGGTGGACCACTTCGTCATCGGCAAGGGCACACCGTACTCGTTCGCTGAGTCGGGCCTGCTATAGCAGCACCTGCCCAGGTGCGTTTGTTCCATCCCCGCGGGAGCTTCGGCTCCCGTTTCTTTGCCTTCGGTTCAAGGAGCGGCGGCATCTCAATAAACGGAGCGCGCGCAGTGCGCTTTGTTTGTCGCAGCGATGTCCTCGTCGGCGTTTGACTACGGGCCTGATCAACGCCAAGGGCGACCAACATGCCGGCCTTCCTCCTCAAATCCTCGCCGGGCTGGCCGGCCCTCGGCATCGCCGCCGCTCTGCTGGCCACACTGTCCTCGTTCCGCACGGCCGCGTTCGCCGCCGACGTGCTCGTCGTCACCGACAGCCACCATCCGGTTCAGTCGATGGCCGATGCGCGGGTCGTCGAACTGGATCTGCCCGCCCGGATCGAGGCCGAGCTGTCCGCAGGCCTGCCGGCTGATCCAGGTCAGGCCGGGGCAATCGTGCGCCAGCGGCTGGGCGAGAGCAAAGACGAACTGCAACGCCGGATCGGAGGTGCATACCAAGGTGTCGCCGATGCCTGGGGCCTGGGCATCGCCAAGATTCCCGCGGTGGTGGTCGATCGACGCTACGTGGTCTATGGCGAGCCCGACGTGGCGCGCGCCGTCGCCCGTATAGATGCCTATCGGAGCGCACGGCCATGACCTGCCTGCTGACCGGGCTGTCCCGGCGCTTGCGGGCGGCCATGGCCTCGCTGCTGCTGTGCGGCGCCACGTCGACCTTCGCCCTGGACACGGTAACCATCGTTTCCTCGGCCTTGTCGCCGAATTGCCTGGAGTATCGTGTCGTCGGCATCTGCTACTGGTTGTTCTGCACCATGTTCGGTTGCTCGGTCCGTACCTCGGTCAAGGTCCGCCACTACGTTCCCGATGCCGTGGTTTCGAGCTACTCGAACACCGGCGAGAACCCGTGGATGGAAGTGCGGGCGATGAGCATGCCCAATCCCACCGCTCGGGCCGGCGGTGATGGCACGACCAACCACGACAACGAGAACAACCTGGCCAAGTTCAAGAATGCGGATGTGATCGGGCATCCCGCCGGCTTGGTATTCAGCCGGTTCGTCAGGGCATCCGGCTATACCTGTCAGGGTGCGGGCACGGCCTTCATGCCGTATCTGCTGAGCACGCTCGATACGTTGGCCTGGCGCTACAACATCCCGGAGCTGGCCTACCCAGAGGCGTTGATTCCAGGAATGCGCGAGATCGGCAGCCGCGCGACGCTGAACCTGTGGGGCAACGTCTATCCGCGCGGCGGTTTCCTGCATCAGACCGACGACTACAAAAGCGGTGCCGTGGTGGCGCAGCGCGCGGGCGACGTCGTGACGCGGCGCGCCCAGCCCCACGTCTACCAGCCGCTGCTCGCGAGTGCGCGCGCCGGCTACTGGCCCGCTGGCGCCCTGGTGGAGGGCGACGCCTCCACCGGCAAGTGGCAGGAGTTGACGCCGACCCTCTCGACCACCTGCGCGGTCTTCCCGCACGGCAATACGCGCGTGCAGGCCCAACAGGGCGACTACGCCTGGGCGCTGTGGCGGCCCTATGCCTGCTGCCAGCGCCGGGGGCAGATCTTCCTCGGCAGCGTTGATTTCATGTGAGGTGCCACCGATGAAAGCGTCCCTTTCCCGCTTTGCTCGGCGGACCAAGCCGCATACCCTGGCCGTCGCGCTCGCCTGCACTGTAACGGCAATGGCAAGCGTCGCCTGGGCACAGACCCGCATCGACCGCAACGGCGCCAGCGTGAGCGGCAGCGTCATCGGCGACGACGTGCTCTACAGCATCGGCGGCGGCCGGGCCGTGTCCATGGGCGGCGCCGGGAACATGCAGAGCATCGGCGTCGGGATCGGCTGGAACAGCAACCTGATCTGCGGCGACATGAGCATCACGACGACGCTGCAGAACCAGCTCAACGGCATCACCAACGGTTTCCAGGCAATCATGAGCTCGGTGATCCAGAGCGCCACCAGCGCCGTGGCGTCGCTGCCGGCGCTGATCATCCAGCGCGCCGACCCCGGCCTCTACAACCTGCTCACCAACGGCGTCCTGCAGGCCCGCCTGGACTTCGATCGCTCGAAGATGAGTTGTCGTGCCATCGCCAATCGGATGGCGGACATGGCCGGCGGCCAGGCCGGCTGGGACCAGCTCGCCGAGGGCATGGCGCTGCGGGATGCGGTCAGCAGTAACGACGCCGTGTCGGCCATCGAGCAGGCCGAGTCGAACAAGGGCAACAACGGCGTGCCCTGGGTCGGCGGCGGCAACGCGGGCGGCGCGGGCCAGAGTTCGATCAAGGTGGTAGGCGATGTGACGCGCGCGGGCTACAACCTGCTCAACGGACGCAGCGTCACGGACTCCTCGTCGATCCCACGCGCTTCCTGCGGCAACCGGCTGACCTGCCAGACCTGGTCCTCTCCTGCGGTGGCTGCGACTTGGGCGACCCGCGTGCTGGGCGAGCGTGAGCAACGCACCTGCGAAAGTTGCACCAAGACCCAGACCACGCCCGGTGTCGGCCTCACGCCGGTGATCCAGGAGGAGTACGAGACCAAACTGCAGGCGCTGCAGGAACTGGTGACGGGCGCGAAGCCGACGACGGTGGCGAACCTCGAAGCGGCCGGCAGCAATTCGCTGCCGATCACCCGCGGCGTGATCGAGGCTTTGCGCGACGAGCCCGACCAGGATCTGCTGGGTAAGCGCCTGGCCTCCGAGGCAGCTCTGTCCAGCGTGCTGGAGAAGGCTCTGCTGTTGCAGCGCACGCTGCTCACCGGCAAGAAGGAACCGAACGTCGCGGCCAACGAACTGGCCGTCAAGGCGGTCGACCAGGAAAACAGTGCGCTGGAGCAGGAGATCAACAACCTCAAGACCGAACTGGAACTGCGTCGCACGCTGGCGGGCAATTCCGCGATGGCGATCGTCCAGCGCCACGGCACCCGTGCCGGTGGCTCGCGCGGTATCTTCGAGGGCGACACCACGCGCGACCGGCTCAAGGAGGTTCAGAAGCCCCGGAGTACCCCATGACCTGGCCGACTTGGCTGCGGCCGTCGTGGTTGTTTAACCGCCGCGTGGGCATCGAGCTGCTTTGGGCGCTGCTGATCTTCGGCGTTGCGGTGACCGTGAACGTCGCGGGCATCCATGTCGTCGGCAGCATCGACGGCTGGGAGCATTGGCTGCACGCGCACTCGGCCCACTTCCTGGCCTGGCGCCTCGTTCTCTACGCGGCGACGGCCTATGGCTGGTGGTGGATGCGGCAACGCCTGCGGCAACGCGAGCCGACGGCCGAGACGCATCAACGCTTGCTGCGGGTCGAGATCGCGACCGTGGTCACCGTCGTGTTGCTCGAAGGCAGCCAATGGCTGCGCAACGGCTGAGGGGAGGATGATGTCATGACTCTCTACACGACGGACTACCTGGAGTATTACCTGACCTTGGTAGGCTGGGTGGTCAACAACGGCATCTGGAGCATCCTCGTGGCCAGCGGCGTGTTCGCGC
>JBEOKH010000274.1:0-15022 GCA_040275625.1 Thauera sp.
GCGTCGGGCTTTGCAGCACGGAGACCTTCTTGAGGGTGCGGGTGGCCTCGACGCGGCCTTTCTCGAGCGCGACCAGCGCGGTCTTGTACATGTCCTGCGCGAAGCCGGCTTCGAGCTCGAGGCGCTGGAACTCTTCGACCGCGCGGTTGAGCGCCTTGCCCTTGGGCGATGCGAGGCGCAGCTGTTCTTTCTTGATCTGCTGGTCGACCGCGTCGATCTGCAGGTCGACCTCGACCACCCCCGGCGCGGTGGGCGCGAGATAGCCGAGCAGCGCGGCCTTGCGCGCGCGCAGCTCGGTGAGCTGGCCTTCGAGCTTGTTGACGACGCCTGCCAGGCTCTCGGCGGTGCCCTGGGGCGACAGCAGGCCATACTGGTTCTGGTAGGCAAGCACCTTCTGGCGGGCCGCGATGGCGCGCTCGGCGAGCGCCTCGACCTGCTTCTCGAGGAAGGCGACCTGTTCGCTGGCGAGGTCGTGCGCGAGCGCGTTCATCTTGCGTTCGCCCTCGTCCACCAGCATGCGCGTGATGGCCTGCGCGGTCTTCGGGTCGTAGCCCTGGGCGCGGATCACGAGCACGCCGGCGTACTCGTCGAACTCGACGCTCACCCGCGACAGGTAATAGCGGTGGAACTCTTCGATCGTCGGCGCGGCGCTCCACATGCGTGAGAGGAAGTCGTGCGCACTGCTGCTGTAGTGGGCACGCAGGCCGAGCGCTTCGTCGAGCTTGCGCAGCATGTCGACCGAGAGCAGGTGATCGCGCAGCAGCATCTGGTCGGGGCGCGAGCCGCCCGAGCTGCCCGATAGCAGGCTGGAGAAATCCATGCTCTGCCCGCCCGCCATGTCGGTGCGCTGGATGATGATATTGGCCTGGGAGACGTAGCGGTCTGATGCGATCAGGCCCCAGTAAACTGCAGTCAGCAGGCAGGCGATGGCGGCCAGGGCGAATACCGGGCGGCGCAGCATACCGCGCTGGCGCGCACGTGGTTTCTTGGGGAGCGGGTTGCTCATGCGGAGATACTGTCCTTGTAGTTTTTGAGCGCGTCTTCGATGTCGTCGAACCAGTGGGCGTGGCCCTGGTGCAGCCAGATGCCGGCCTTGCAGAACTGGCGCAGCGTGCCCTCGCTGTGCGCAACCATGATCAGCCCGGCGTGGTCGGCGATGCGCTTGAAGGCCGCGGAGGCTTTCTTGCGAAAGGCGGCATCGCCGGCGGCGGTGACCTCGTCCGAGATATACACGTCGAAGTCGAAGGCGAGCGACATGCCAAACTGCAGACGCGAACGCATGCCTGAGGAGTAGGTGCGCACCGGCTCGTCGAAGGCGTCGCCAAGCTCGGCGAAGTCTTCGATGAAGGCGATCTTCTCGTCCATGTCATCTTCGTGGCCGTGGATGCGGCACACGAACTTGGCGTTCTGCCGCCCGGTGAGGCTGGCATGGATGCCCCCGCCGTAACCCATCGGCCACGACACCCGGCACTGGCGCTCGACGCGACCGCGTGTCGCCGTGTCTACACCGCCGATGATGCGCAACAGGGTGGACTTGCCCGCCCCGTTGCGCCCTACCAGGCCAACGCTGACGTTGCGCGGGATGGTACAGCTGACTCCCTTGAGCACCCACTTGCCGGCTCCGTGGGGCGTCTGGTAGCGCTTGAAGACGTCCTCGACGATGATCATTTGGCCCTCAGCTGGAGCGCAAATCGAACTTGCAGGGCCAGACCGAGAAAGATGCTGGTGAGTGCAAACAGGTACAGATAGGTGAGATTGGCCTCAGGTGCCGCGTGGTACAGGGGGAAGAATCCGTTGCGCAGCAATTCGAGCCCATGCGCGAAGGGGTTGTAGAACACCCATTCACGATACCTTGGCGGAATTGCAGTGAGCGGGAAAATCACCCCGGAGAGAAAGTACAGGGGCGTGAACAGCATGTCGGCGACGTTGCCAAGTTCGCTGATCATCTGGGCGGCGACCGACAGGATCAGCCCGAGGCCCAGCGCGCACAACAGCACCCCCACATAGCTGGCGAGAACGAGCAGCGGGTCGCGCGGCAGCACGTCAAAACCGAACAGGGCGACGATGGCGATCAGCGCGCAGGCAATGATGAGGCCGAGAAAGGTCTCGAGCGCAGCGCGCACCAGCACGGTATCCACCGGCAGCACCTGGCGATAGCCGAACAGCGCCTGGTTGGCACTGATCGCCCCCATGCCGCGTTGGTAGATGTTGCGCGCGGTAAAGAACGTCGTCAGCCCCACCAGCAGCCACACCACGGTGTCGGCACCGGCAACGACACGCATCCGAACCATGGTGTACAACAAGAGCATGAAACCCATGTGCACGATCGGCTCGACCAGCATCCAGGCCCACGCCGCACGGGAGGAGGTCACCCGGGAGATCGCCTCGCGGAGAAAGAGCGCCTTCCAGACAGCCAGCGAGATGGATAGGGATTTTCTTGAAAGGTCTGCCAAAACGGATCGTCGAAGCGCTGTGAAAAATATTTGGGGCCGCGCATTTTACCGTTTTCCCGGACCGAAGCCATGGAACAGATGAGCCAGGGCGGGCACGGCAAGTATTTGTTACGGTTTTCGACTCCGCTCCTTGATGCCAATCAACCTATCCAGCATGCCCCCGAGCCCCTGCCACAGCCCCCGCGCTGCCCTGCAAGATCAGATCCGCACCTGAAAGCTCGATCACGCCCACGACCCGGACTGGGAACTCCGCAGCGGTCCGCCAGACTCGCGCGGTATTCCATCACGCCAGACCGCCAGCCCCACCCATTGCCAGCCGCCGTTGTTCGCGGCTGCCGCCGCTCCTACACCACTACGCAAGCGCGACGCCCCAGTAGGAGCGCCGGCAGGCGCGAACACGGCGGTCGAGATCGCGCGGCGCACCCATCACCGCCCGCCGATGTTCGCGGCTGCCGCCGCTCCTACATCACTACGCAAACGCGACGCCCCAGTAGGAGCGCCGGCAGGCGCGAACACAGCGGTCCGCTGCGCTGCATCCGGTTCGCATGGAATGGTTTGAAGCGTTCGCCGCCGTCTGCTAGTTTGTATCCAGTATCACCTCGAACAACAAACCCCACGGAGACGAGTCATGGCCACCTACAACTGGAGCACACTGAGCGACGGCCAGGTGATCAACTTCAACCCTGCGGCCGACAAGATCCGCATCGACATCGCCGGCCTGCAGGCGATGCATCTGCAGGACTGGAACTGGTACCTGAAGAACGGAACGCCCACCTTCCTGCTGCGCGCGGTGGACAAGAGCGTGGAGTTCTCCGGGCTGACGATCGAGAACTTCACATCGACCACCCTCACCTTCGCCAGCGGCGCCCGCTTCCTTGCCGGCGACGGGCAGATCGGCACGAGCGGCGACGCGAACGGCAACCTGCTGACCGGCGGCACCGGCAGCGACGTGCTGTTCGGACTCGGCGGCAACGACACGCTCAAGGGCGGCAGCGGCGACGACCTCCTGAATGGTGGCGAGGGCAACGACCTCCTCGACGGCGGCGCCGGGACGGACTGGGCCTTCTATTCCCGTGACGGCACCTCTCCCCTGCTCGCCAACCTCATGACCGGCAAGATCTACCAGAGCGGCAGCGTGGATACGCTGACAAGCGTGGAAGCGGTGCGCGGCGGCATGGGCGACGACACCTACATCGGCAACGCCGCCGACAACATCTTCCGCGGGCTCGGCGGGGTCGACTATTTCAACGGCCACGATGGCTTCGACATCGTGCGCTACCGCGAGGGGACCGGAACCCAGGGCGCGAGGGTCGACCTCTCGCTCAACAAGGCGAGCAACGACGGGTTCGGCAATGTGGACTACCTCTTCGGCATCGAGGGCGTGATCGGCACGTACTTCGCGGACAACCTCAAGGGGGACTCCGCCAACAACCTGCTCGATGGCGGCGCAGGGAACGACACGCTTTCAGGAGGGAACGGCAACGACACGCTCAACGGCGTCGCGGGCAACGACCGGCTCGACGGCGGCAGTGGCAACGACCTCCTGTTCGGAGACGACGGCAACGACTACCTGAAAGGCGGCCTGGGTGCCGACAAACTCTCCGGTGGCACGGGTGCTGACCGTTTCGTGTTTTCGAGCGCGAAGGAGACCGGCACGAGCGCGACGACGCGCGACATGATCCAGGACTTCGTGCGCGGCGCGGACCGCATCGACCTGTCGGCGATCGACGCCAACGCTGCAAGCAGCGCGACCAACGAGAAGTTCACCTTCATCGGCAGCAAGGCCTTCAACACCAACGCCACTGCGCAGTTGCGCTACACGTACGATGCGACCAAGGGCTTCGGCATCCTCTCGGGCAGCACCGATGCCGACACGGCGGCGGAGTTCTCGATCCAGATCACCGGGGTGCCAAGCCTGGGCTCGACCGACTTCGTGCTCTGAGCCATCGCCGCGGGCAGGAGCCCCTGCCCGCGGCGATGGGCCTTTGCACGCTCCCGGCTTGCGCCGAGCCTGCTTTGCCAGCGCTGCCCCAAGGCCCGCCGCCGGAGCGGCGGCCTGAGCGCGCTAGAGGACCAGATCGGCGCCTGACAGCACGCTGATGCCGACGATCTGGATGGCGAACTCCGCGGCGCTGTCGGCGTCTGTGCTCCCTTGCAGCAGCCCGGTTTCGAGGCTGGCGTTCCAGGTGTAGCGGAGCAGCCCGCTCGCATCCCCCGAGAACGCATTGCTGCCGATGAACCTGAAGGCTTCGTTCACGCCCGCGCTTGCAGCCCGGGCGTCGATGGTCGCCAGGTTGATCCGGTCCTCGCCCCGCACGAAATCGGTGATGAGGTCGCGCACGCTCGAGGCCACGCCAGACTCCGTAACGCTGCCGTAGCGGAACGAGTCCCTTCCACTGCCGCCGGTGAGGCGGTCTGCACCCGTTCCACCACGAAGAATGTCGTTGCCACTGTTGCCGGACAGGGAGTCGGCGCCGCTGCTTCCAATCAGCGTATCGATCCCGGCTCCGCCGTACAGGCGGTCGTTCCCAGTCCCGCCGTCGAGCGAATCGTTGCCCCCGCCACCGCTCAGGGTGTCGTTGCCGCCTTTCCCGGCGAGCACGTTGGCAGCCACGTTGCCGGTGAGCTTGTTGGCGAGGCTGTTGCCGGTGCCCTTGAGCACAGCCGTGCCCGAGAGCGTCAGGTGCTCCTGATACGCGCCGAGCGTGCGTCCGACGCTGGCGACGATGGTGTCGGCCCCGCCGGTGGCGCTGGTTTCGCTCACCACGTCTGAACTCGAACTCACGTAGTAGCGGTCGTTGCCACTGCCGCCCATCATGGTGTCAGCGCCGCTGCTGCCCTTGAGGGTGTCGTTGCCCGCGCCACCATCCATGCGGTCATTCCCCGCCCCACCGTCGAGCGAATCATTGCCGCCGCCGCCGTTCAGGGTGTCGTTGCCACCATTCCCGGCGAGCACGTTGGCGGCCGAATTGCCGGTGAGCTTGTTGGCGAGGCTGTTGCCGGTGCCCTTGAGCGCGGCGGTGCCTGTGAGGGTCAGATGCTCCTGATACTCCCCGAGCGTGCGACCGACGCTGGCGATCACCTTGTCCACGCCGCCGGTCGCCCCGCTCTCGACCACCCGGTCCCCGGTCGAATCGACGTAGTAGGTGTCGTTGCCACTGCCGCCGTACATCGAGTCGCTCCCCGGGCCGCCATGGAGGGTGTCGTTGCCGCCGTTGCCGCGAAGGACGTCGTTCCCGGTAAAGCCGAGCAGATAATCGCGCCCCGAGCCCGACGCGATCGAGACGGTACTGCCCGGCGAGGCGCTCAGCCCGTTCAGGAAATCCAGATCGGGCGCTGCGTCATCGACCGCGAGGCTGAAACCGCTCGCCTTGAGGTAGAGCGCGCCACTCGTCTTGTTGCTCAGCACGAACGAGGTGACCGTACCGGAAAAATTGCCGTCCTCATCGAAAAGCACGTTTCCGGCCATCTCGGTGTAGAACCCGCTCGCATCGAGCTTGATGCCCAGCTTCGACAGCCACACCCCGGCGCTGGTCTGGCCTGCCACCCACAAATACAGCGTGGCGTAGTTGTTCAGCGCGTCCCAGGCCCTGGCCTCGACATAGGACGAGGTCTCGACCAGCACCGCGGCGTCGACCGGCGCGTAGCCCTCGATGAACTCGAGACCGGCCTTCAGCGCCGGCATGCCGAACCCATCGTCCAGCCGCCGCATGTCGACCGACAGATTTCCGAACGTCAGCTTGATCACGATTGCTCTCCCAGACTGCGCGCCCGGACGGATCACCCGCTGTCCGCACTGCGCGCTCGATCACGCGTGGCTGCCCAGCGCCGGGACCGGCGCCGCGCAATGCTCCCATTCATTTGCGGATTTTGCGCTCCCGGTTTCCCCCCTGCAAAGGGTAGCCGGCGGTAGCGCTTGTCGAAGCTTCGTACTTACAGGCGAGTTCGGGGAAAAGTTCGCGCCTTCCGGCGCTCCTACAGGCCCCTTCGCAAGCGCGTCGGCTCTCTGTAGGAGCGCCGGAAGGCGCGAACGCGATGCTGCAGGAGCGCCGGAAGGCGCGAACGCGGCTCGCTGGAGCGCGAACGCGGCGCGCGCCGCAAGGTTTGGCTGCGCCCGGCGCCAACGCGGACCAGGTGACCGCGGTTCAGGGGGCCACGGTCTCCTCGCCCATCGCCTGCAGCCGCGCGTACACGCCGCCGCGCGCCACCAGCTCGGCGTGCGTGCCGCGCTCGACGATCCGCCCCGCCTCCATCACCAGGATCTGGTCGGCCTTCTCGATCGTCGATAGCCTGTGTGCGATCACGAGGGTGGTGCGCCCCTGCATCAGGCGCTCGATCGCAGCCTGGATCAGACGCTCGGACTCGGTGTCGAGCGCAGAGGTGGCCTCGTCGAGGATCAGGATCGGCGCGTTCTTCAACAGCGCACGGGCGATGGCGAGGCGCTGGCGCTGGCCGCCAGAGAGCAGCACGCCGTTCTCACCGATCTCGGTGTCGAAACCCTGCGGCAGGCGATCGATGAACTCGCGCGCGTTGGCAGCTTCGGCGGCGGCGACGATGTCGTCGCGGCTGGCGCCGGCGAGCTCGCCGTAGGCGATGTTGTCGGCCACCGTGCCGTTGAACAGCGTGACCTGCTGGGTGACGAGCGCGATGTGGTGACGCAGGTTGGCGAGAGTGTAGTCCTCGACCGCCACGCCATCGACCAGCAGTCGGCCCTCGTCGTGCTGGTAGAAGCGCGGGATGAGGTTGGCGAGCGTGGACTTGCCGCTGCCCGACTTGCCGACGAGCGCGATCAGCTGCCCCGGCTCGGCCTTGAAGTCGATGCCCTCCAGCGCACGGCCTTCCGCGCCCGGATAGCCGAAGCCCAGGCCCTGCGCCTCGACGCGACCGGCAACGCGCTCGCGCTCGACCGTGCCGCTGTCGGGCTCAGGCGCTTCGTCGAGCTGCTCGAAGATGCTGTCGGCCGCCGCCACGCCGCGCTGGATGCGCGCGCTGACCCCGCCGAGGAGCTGGATCGCACGCGGCAGCAGACCGGCGGCGGTGATGTAGGCGACCACGTCGCCGGCCGAGGCATCGCCGCGTACCTTGAGCACGGTGAACAGCAGCAGGCCCATCGACGAGTACACGATCAGGTGCATCAGCACCGAGAAGGTTTCCTGCGTGCGCACCATCTTGAGCTGGCGCTTCGTGTTGTCGCTGCTCGCCTTGACGAACCGCGCCGATTCGTAGGCTTCGCCGCCGAAGCTGCGCACCACGCGATAGCCCTGGATGGTCTCGGAGGCGACGTGGGTGACCTCGCCCATCGAGGTCTGGATGTTCTTCGACAGGCGGCGGAACTTGCGGCTGGCGTTCGACACCAGCCAGGCGATCGCCGGCAGCACCACGAGCAGGGTCAGCGTGAGGCGCCAGTTCATCCACAACAGGTAGCCGAGCAGCGCGACCGCGGTGAGACCTTCGCGGAACAGGATCTTGACCGCGTCGGTGGCGGCGTCGGTCACCATCGACACGTTGTAGGTGAGCTTGGAAACGAGGTGGCCGGAATTGCTGGCATCGTAGAAGCGGTTGGGCAGAACCAGGAAGCTGCCGAAGAGCTGGGTGCGCAGGTCGTGGATGAGGCCGAGCGAAACGCGCGAGATGCCGTAGTTGCCGAGGAAGGTGCCGAGGCCCTCGGCGAGCGCGATGACGACGATCATCAGCGGGATGGCGACGACGAGGTCGAGCGCATCGAGCCAGGCCAGACCGGTGGCGATCGGCGCATCGGGCGCGGCAAGGCCGTCGATGAAGTACTTGAGCACGCTCGCCAGCCCGGCCTTGCATGCACCCGCGATCGCAAAGCCCGCGATGCTGAGCGCGAAGTAACCCAGGTAGGGACGTGTGTAGCCGAGCAGGCGGGCGTAGACCTTCATGCTGCTCGCGGGCGCCTGCTCGCCGGCGGGGGTAGGTACAGCGGAAGCGGATTCGGTCGGATCGTGGACGGCAGTCATGGCCCGGATGATATGCCAAGCCCGCACGCCCGCGGCGGCGAACGATGGACGCAGCCGTCAGCGCAGCCCCGAAGGCCATCGCGATGGTTTGTGTAGGAGCGGCGGCAGCCGCGAATCCCACGCCTCCGGCAGCGCCGTGCTTCATTCACCGCTCGTTCGCGGCTTCCGCCGCTCCTACCGGCGCCGTCGAAAGCGCGATGGTTCGCGTAGGAGCGGCCAAAAGCGCGATGGTTCGCGTAGGAGCGGCGGAAGCCGCGAATCCCGCGCCCCCGCAGCGCGTTGACCTCTGTAGGAGCGGCGGAAGCCGCGAATGCCTCGCCTTCCGCGCTCAATGCGCCTCGTCCCAGTTGTCCCCGACGCCGACCTCGACCAGCAGCGGCACCTTCAGCGTGGCGACGCCACCCATCAGCTTGGGTAGCCCGGCGCGGATCGTGTCGAGCTCGGCATTGGGCACCTCCAGCACCAGCTCGTCGTGCACCTGCAGCACCAGCTTCGACTTCAGCCCGGACGCATCCAGCCACGCGCTCGCTGCGAGCATCGCCTTCTTGATCAGGTCCGCCGCCGTGCCCTGCATCGGCGCGTTGATCGCCGCGCGTTCGGCGCCCTGGCGGCGGCCGGCCTGGCTGGCGCGGATCTCGGGCAGATAGAGGCGGCGGCCGAACACGGTCTCCACGAAGCCCTGCGCGCGCGCCTCGGCGCGGGTGCGCTCCATGTACTCGGCGACGCCTGGGTAGCGCGCGAAGTAGCGGTCGATCCAGGCCTGCGCAGCGGCGCGCTCGATGCCGAGGTTCTTCGCCAGGCCGTGCGCGCTCATGCCGTAGATGAGGCCGAAGTTGATCACCTTGGCGTAGCGGCGCTGCTCGCTCGTCACCTCGGCCGGCGCCACGCCGAAGACCTCGCCGGCGGTGGCGCGGTGCACGTCCTCGCCGTGGGCGAAGGCATCGAGCAGGCGGGCATCGTCGGAGAGGTGAGCCATGATGCGCAGCTCGATCTGCGAGTAGTCGGCCGACACGATGAGGTGATCGCGTGGCGCGATGAAGGCGGCGCGGATGCGGCGGCCTTCCGGCGTGCGGATCGGGATGTTCTGCAGGTTGGGCTCGGAGCTGGACAGCCGGCCGGTGACCGCGGTGGCCTGGGAGAAGCTGGTGTGCACGCGGCCGGTTTGCGGATTGACCATGCGCGGCAGCTTGTCGGCGTAGGTGCTCTTCAACTTGGACAGGCTGCGGTGCTCGAGCAGCAGCTTGGGCAGCGGGTAGTCCTCGGCGAGCTTCTCCAGCACCTCCTCGTCGGTGGAAGGCTGGCCGGTGGCGGTCTTCTTGACCACCGGCAGGCCGAGCTTGCCGAACAGGATCTCACCCAACTGCTTGGGCGAGCCGAGGTTGAAGGGCTGGCCGGCGAGCGCATGCGCCTCGCCTTCGAGCGCGTGCACGCGGCGACCGAGCTCCTCGGAATGCTGGCTGAGCAGGAAGGGATCGATCAGCACGCCGGTGCGCTCCATGCGCAGCAGCACCGACAGCACCGGCAGCTCGATGTCGCGATACAGCGCGGCGAGCTGCGGTTCGGCCTCGAGCCGCGGCCACAGGTGCTGGTGCAGGCGCAGGGTAACGTCGGCGTCCTCGGCAGCGTATTCGGTGGCGCGGTCGATGGCGACCTCGTCGAAGCCGATCTGCTTGGCGCCCTTGCCGCACACGTCGGTGTAGGGGATGGTGGTGAGGCCGAGGTGGCGCCTGGCGAGCGAATCCATGTCGTGCGGGCGGTCGGATTCCAGCACGTAGGACTGCAGCAGGGTGTCGTGGGCGATGCCGCGCAAGGTGATGCCATGGTTGGCGAGCACGTGGGCGTCGTATTTCAGGTTCTGGCCGACCTTGGCGTGCTGCGCCGACTCCAGCCAGGGTTTGAGCTTGTCGAGCACCTCGGCGAGCTGCAACTGCGCAGGCGCATGTGGCAACTGAGCAGTGCCGCCGTGCGCCAGCGGCAGATAGGCGGCCTCGCCCGGCTCGACCGAGAACGACATCCCGACCAGCTTCGCCGCCATCGGGTCGAGGCTGGTGGTCTCGGTGTCGAAGGCGGTGAGTCCAGCGGCGGAGATCCTCGCCAGCCAGGCGTCGAATATGGGCCAGTCGAGGATGGGGAGATAGCCGTTGCGGTGGGAGCCGGGCGGGTCGTCGGATAGGGCGGCCTGGCGGTCATCAGGAGCCGGATTCGCGGCTTCCGCCGCTCCTACAGACGCACCGCCGCCTTGTGCAGGAGCGGCGGAAGCCGCGAACCCGCTGCCGCCTTGTGTAGGAGCGGCGGAAGCCGCGAGCCTGCGCGAATCCGCCTCGCCGTCATCCAGATCCTTCAGCCAGCCGCGGAACTCGAAGCGCTCGTACAGCACGCGCAGCGCGGCCTTGTCGTCCTCACGCGCCGGCAGTTCATCCAGCCCCATCGGCAGCTCGACATCGGTCGCCACCGTCACCAACCTGCGCCCGAGCGGCAGAAAATCCAGATGCTTGCGCAGGTTCTCGCCCACCTTGCCGCTCACCTTGTCGGCATTGGCGACCAGGTTGTCGAGGGTACCGTACTCGGTCAGCCACTTCACCGCGGTCTTCGGGCCGCACTTCTCCACCCCCGGCACGTTGTCCACCGTGTCGCCGACCAGGGCGAGATAGTCGACGATGCGCTCCGGCGGCACGCCGAACTTGGCCTCCACGCCAGCCTCGTCGAGCACCTCCTCGCTCATCGTGTTGACCCAGCGCACCCCGGGGCGCACGAGCTGGGTGAGGTCCTTGTCGCCGGTCGAGATCACCACCTCCCAGCCGCGCTCATGCGCCAGCCGGGTCAAGGTGCCGATGACGTCGTCCGCCTCCACGCCCTCGATCGAAAGCAGCGGCCAGCCCTCGGCCTGCACCGCCTCGTGCAGCGGCGCGATCTGCGCGCGCAGGTCGTCGGGCATCGGCGGGCGGTGCGACTTGTATTCGGGATACCAGTCGTCGCGGAAGGTCTTGCCCTTGGCATCGAACACGCAGGCGCGAAATTCTGCCTTGTAAACGCTTTCCAGCCGCCTTAGCATCGACAGCACCCCCCGGATCGCGCCCGTCGGCTCGCCTTGCGAATTGCGCAGGTCGGGCAGGGCGTGGAAGGCGCGGTAGAGATAGCTCGAGCCGTCTACGAGCAGCAGGGTGGGCATCTTCTGGAACATCCTTGCGGGAAACCGGGTCGGAAAAATAGGGGACAGACCCCGATTTCCGAGGAAATTGGGGTCTGTCCCCTATTTTTCCCTGAACACGAGAACAACAATGACCGCGAAAGACAAACTCCCCCGCAGCGTGCCAGACGGAAGCGCGCCGCGCTACAACGCGCGCGAATCCTGGCGGATCTTCGGGATTATGGCAGAGTTCGTGGAGGCGACCGAACGCCTGGCGGCGATCCGCCCGGCGGTGTCGATCTTCGGCAGTGCGCGCATCCCGCCAGATCATATGTACTACATGCTCACCGAGCAGATCGCCCGCCTGCTGTCGGATTCGGGCTTTGCGGTGATCTCGGGCGGCGGCCCGGGGATCATGGAAGCGGCCAACAAGGGCGCCTTCTTCGGCAAGAGCCCGTCGGTGGGGCTCAACATCCAGTTGCCGCTCGAGCAGGCGGCCAACCCCTACCAGGACATCTCGCAGACCTTCCAGCACTTCTTCGCACGCAAGTTCATGTTCGTGAAGTTCGCCACCGCGTATGTGGTGATGCCGGGCGGCTTCGGCACGCTCGACGAACTGCTCGAGGCGATGACGCTGGTGCAGACCAAGAAGAGCCGGCGGATTCCGATCATCCTGGTGCATCGGCCGTTCTGGCAGGGCCTGCTCGACTGGCTGCGCGACCGGCTGGTCGCCGAAGGCATGATCAGCGCCGACGACCTCGACCTCGTGCAGGTGATCGACAAGCCCGAGGAGGTGGTCGAGGCCATCTTCAAGCACTACGAGCGCCGTGGCTTCCAGCCCCTGCCGGCGGAGCGGGAGATGATGCTCAACCTTTAACCCGCCCTCCTCCCGCAGAAGTGGCGGCAGCCGCGAACAGCGGCGGTGGGAGTCGAGGCCCGCGAACGGCGGGGCGCGCGGAGCTGCTGTAGGAGCGCCGGAAGGCGCGAACGGCTGCGGGCGCGAGCCTTTGTCAACGTTCACCTCAGGCTGTCGCCCTGGCCGCGGGGAGGGGTGTGGGGCGTGCGGCGCCATTACCGGCTAGAATTGCAGCATCTTCCGGAGAACATCATGCGCCGCACACTGATCGCCCTGTTGCTGGCCGCCGCCGCGCCGGCCTTCGCCCAGCAGCCCGCGAACCTCGAACCGATTCCCGAGCCGCCGCCAATGCCCGCCGAAGGTACTGCGGTCGACGAGCCCGAGGTCACCATCACCAAGCGCGGCGAGGACACGGTCACCGAGTACCGTCTGCGCGGCAAGCTCTACATGGTCAAGGTCACGCCGCCACACGGGGTGCCCTACTACCTGGTCGACAAGGAAGGCAATGGACAGATGGTGCGTCACGACGGCACCCCCGATCTCGCCGTGCCGATGTGGGTGATCAAGTCCTGGTGAGCACGACCGCCGCACCCCGTGTGCGCAGCTTTGCCCCCGTTTTTCGCGCCGACGCCCGCGTACTCGTGCTCGGCAGCATGCCGGGCGAGGCCTCGCTCGCCGCGGCCGAGTACTACGCGCACCCGCGCAACGCCTTCTGGCCGATCATGGGCGCGCTGTTCGGCGCCAGCCCCGGACTGCCCTACGCCGAGCGCCTGCAAGGCCTCACCGCCGCCGGCGTCGCGCTGTGGGACGTGATCGGTACCTGCACCCGCATCGGCAGCCTCGACAGCGCGATCGCCCCCGACAGCGTCGAAGCCAACGATTTCGCCGCCCTGTTCGCCGCCTGCCCACACATCGGCCACGTCTTCTTCAACGGCGCAGCTGCCGAAACCGCCTTCCGCCGCCATGTGCGCAGGCAGATCGCGCTGCCCGGGTTGCGCTTCACCCGCCTGCCCTCGACCAGTCCGGCGCACGCTGCACGCGCCTTCGCGGCCAAGCTCGCCGCCTGGCAGGCAGTCAGGACCGCAGCGCTCTGCAGCGCCCGCACCGAGCGCGAGCGTATCGATCCGCTCAAGCCGGGCACGCGCTGTGCAGCCACCCGCCCCACCCTGGCCGCTCACGCCGCCTGACCCGTTCCCACCGCCTCGCCCGGAGTCTGCATGTCCGTCTTCACCCCCGTTCCCGAATCCGTGCTCGCCGACTGGCTCAAGGACTACGCCGTCGGCCGCCTGGTGGAACTCAAGGGCATCTCCGCCGGCGTGCAGAACAGCAACTTCTTCGTCACCACCACGCTCGGCCGCTACGTGCTGACCCTCTTCGAGGGCATCCCCCGCGCCGAGCTGCCCTACTACCTGCACCTGATGGCACACCTCTCGCGCCACGGCCTGCCGGTCCCGGGGCCGATCGCCAACCGCCACAACGAATATCTCGGCACCCTGCAGGAGCGCCCCGCCGCGCTGGTGGTGCGCTTGTCGGGCGCTTCCGAGATGAACCCCGGCCTGCCGCACTGCGAGAAGGTCGGCGCCATGCTCGCCGGCCTGCACCTGGCCGGGCAGTCCTACGGCCGCCGCCAGGACAACCCGCGTGGCGCCGGCTGGCGCGCCACCACCGCGCAGGTGGTGCGCCCCTTCCTGGCCGCCGACGAGCAGGCCCTGCTCGACACCGAGATCGCCTTCCAGGCCGGCGTCGACATCGACGCGCTGCCTGCGGGTGCGATCCACGCCGACCTCTTCCGCGACAACGTGCTGTGGGACACCGATCGCGACGGCGGCGTGCGTGTGGGCGGCGTGATCGACTTCTACTTCGCAGGCTTCGACGCCCTGCTGTTCGACGTCGCGGTCACCGTCAACGACTGGTGCTCGACCCCCGGCGGCGGGCTGGACGCCGCACGCGCCGCGGCGCTGCTCGCCGCCTACCACGCCGAACGCCCGTTCACCGACGCCGAGCACGCAGCATGGCCGGCCATGCTGCGCGCGGCCGCGCTGCGCTTCTGGCTGTCGCGCGCGGCCGACTTTCACCTGCCGCGTGCCGGCGAGATGGTGCTGGTGAAGGATCCGCACGAATACCGCGACATCCTGCGCCTGCGCATCGCCGCCGTGCCGCCGCTGCCCTGCTGACCCCCATCCCGCACGAACGATGAAAACCCTGCACACGCCCCGCGCTCCGCATCCGCCACCGCCCGCTCCGGGCGACGTGGTCCCCGGCCACGCCCTCGACTGGCTCGCCGCGGGCTGGCGCATCTTCATGAAGGCGCCGCTCGTCTGGGCCCTGCAGGCGCTGATGTTCTTCGTGATCATCGCCGCGCTCGGCATGCTGCCCTTTCTCGGCTGGGCGGCGGCGCCGATGGTGCTGCCGGTGCTGGTCGCCGGCATGCTGTCGGGTGCACGCACGCTCGACCGCGGCGACACGCTGCGCGTCGGCCAGCTCTTCGACGGCCTGCGTCAGCACGCCGGCAACCTGATGCTGGTGGGGCTGTTCCACCTGCTCGGGCTGCTGCTGGCGGCGCTCGGCGCGGCAGCGATCGGCGGCAGCGCGATGCTCACCGGCG
>JBEOKH010000275.1:0-3506 GCA_040275625.1 Thauera sp.
GCCCTACGACCAGCAGCAGCGCGAGCGCGACGCCGAGCTCGAGAAAGATCAGCCACACCTTCCGTCTCCGGCAGCCTGTGGGGGCCCGGTATACTGGCGGCAAAGACAGACGAGTTCAACCAATGCAAGCCGATCTGCTCCACCCCGCCCGCCGTGCCCTCCTCCCCGCCCTCGCGAGCCTGCTGGTCGCTGCCTGTGCCGCCTTGCCAGGCCCCCCCGAGCCCGGCGGCGACAAGACTTGCGTGCCCTGCTCGAGTTGCCCGCCTTGCCCCGGTAGCGTCGCCCCCCCCGGCCCCCCTGGCGCGGCACCCGCACCGGCCGCTCCTGCAGCCCCTGTGCTGCAGGCGAGTACATGGTCCGCGCTGAGCGGGTGGCAGCACGACGAACTCGCCGCGGCGTGGCCGGCGGTGCGCGCATCGTGCTCGACCCTCATACGCCAGACAGCCTGGAAACGAAGCTGCGAGGAGGCCGGGAGACTCGGCGGTACGCCGGACGGCAGCACGGTCCGACAGTTCTTCGAAACCCACTTCACCCCCTGGCAACTCACCAACGCCGACGGCACCACCACGGGCCTGGTCACCGGCTACTACGAGCCTCTGATCCGCGGCAGCCGCACACGGAGCCCGCGCAGTGTGTGGCCAATCCATGGGGTGCCGCAGGACATGCTGACAATCGAACTCGGCGACGTTTACCCCGAACTCAAGGGCATGCGCCTGCGCGGCCGCTTGGTCGGCAACAAGGTGCTGCCCTACTGGAACCGCCAGCAACTCTCCGAGCGCCAGGTCCCCGCGCCTGTGCTGCTGTGGGCGGACGACCCGATCGAGCTATTTTTCCTGCAGGTGCAGGGCTCGGGCCGCGTTCAGCTACCCGACGGCAACCTTGTCCGTATCGGCTATGCCGACCAGAACGGCCATCCCTACCAGTCGATCGGGCGCTGGCTGGTTTCTCAGGGCGAGTTGACGCTCGACAAGGCGTCCATGGAGGGGATCAAGCGCTGGGCCCAGGACAACCCTCAGCGCCTGAACGAGTTGCTAAACACCAATCCGAGCTACGTCTTCTTTCGCGAGATGCCCTCAGCGAGCGGTGGGCCGGTCGGTGCGCTCGGCGTGCCGCTCAGCGAGGGCCGCAGCATCGCGGTGGACCCCCGTTATGTGCCGCTTGGCGCACCGGTGTTCATGTCGACGACCTATCCGCTCAGCGATAAGCCACTGGAGCGCCTGGTCGTGGCGCAGGACACGGGCGGCGCAATCAAGGGCGTGGTGCGCGCCGACTTCTTCTGGGGCTTCGGCGCGGAGGCCGGGCGAGAGGCCGGAAAGATGCGCCAGCAGGGGCGGATGTGGGTGCTGCTGCCCGCAGGCATGAAGCCTGCCGCCATGCGCTGAGCGGAAAACGCTCACGCACACCGCCCCCGGCACGCGAAACGCTCAGCGCTTGACCGCGTCGATCGCCTTCTCGAGTTCGGCGCGCGGCAGGTAGCCACCGATGCGCGAGCCGTCGGCGAGAAAGATGGTCGGCGTACCACTGATGCGCAGGCTCTGACCCAATTCGACGTTACGGGCAATCGTCGCGGTGTCGCAACTCGCCCTGGCTGGCTCCTCGCCATCGACCACCCAGGCAGTCCACGCCTTGCCCTTGTCCTTCGCACACCAGACATTGTCTGACTTGGTGCGCGAGTCCTCGCTCAGGATCGGGTACAGGAAAGTGTAGATGGTGACGTCGTCCATCTGCGCGAGGTCCTTGCCGAGACGCTTGCAGTAGCCGCAGTTGGGATCCTCGAAAGTGGCAATGACGCGCGTACCCTTACCCTTGACGATTTTCACGGCCTGATCGAGCGGCAGCGACGAAAAGTCGATCGCGGAGAGCTGGTTCATCCGCGCCTGAGTGACGTCGCGACGAGTCGCCGTATCAATAATGCTGCCGTCGATGATGAAGCTGTTCCTGGCGTCGGTGTAGACCAGCTGTCCGTTCTTGAGGACCACTTCGTACAGTCCCGCATAATCCGTGCGCGTGACCTTTTCCACCGCCGGCGAGCCGATGAAGGCCTCCATGCTCTTCTTGACCTGGGACTCGTCGGCGTGCGCAGCGGTCGCTGCGGCAAGCGCGAGCGCAAGGCCTGACAGCCGGATCAGGGAAGTTACGGTAAGGGCATTCATCGACGTCTCCACGGGGTTTCAGAAGCGGCCATTGGCCGCATAGCGCACAAGGGCGTTCTTTATGACCGGAACTTGCCCGGCAAGGTTCAGCCCAGCGTTGCGCAGCGCGCTGAGAAGTGGATCGCGACGGCCGAAAAGCCGGCTCAGCGCGTGCGTGGTGTACTGCAGCAGGAAAGGCTCTTCTGCCCGCCCGCGGGCATAGCGGCGCAGCACAGCGAGATCTCCGGGGTCCTGCCAGGACGGAAGCGCGACGAGTACATCGGCGAGTGCCTTTGCATCCTGGAAGCCGAGGTTGATGCCATGCCCCGACAGCGGATGGATCGCATGCGCCGCATCGCCGACCAGCGCCACGCGCGCCCGAACCACCTCGTTCACCCGCATCAAGCGCAGCGGAAAGGCCGTGCGATCACCGACCAGTTCAAGCTGGCCAAGCGCATGATCACCGGCACTCGCGACATGCGCGCAGAACGCCTCCGGCTCGAGCGCGAGAAGCTCGTCAGCATGTGCGTCAGGCGTGGACCACACCATCGACATCATGCCGGCCGGCAGAGGCAGCCAGGCGAGCACGCCATCAGCACGAAACCACTGAAAAGCGGTACCCCGATGTGGTCGTTCGCAGCGGAAGTTCGCGACCACGCCCCGTTCGCCATAGGGTATGACGGCAGCCGGCATGCTCGCCTGAGTCCGCACCCAGGAGTCGCGGCCGTCGGCGCCGACTACCAAGGCGGCCTGAAGCACTCGTCCATCGGCAAGCTTCAGGGTAACCCCCTGCGGGCCCGGTTCGAGCTCCGCCGGCGTGGCTGGGCAGAACAATTCGACGTTGTGCTGACGCCTGAGGCTCTCCCATATCTCGACGTGAACAAGGCCCGACTCCCCAATCCACGCAAGTTCCGGAAGGCCACTCTCGTAGGCCGAAAAACGTAACTCGCCGCCAGCATCACCGTGAATATGCATCTCGGAGACGGGCATCAGCCGTCCGTGGTCGAGATGGACCCATACGCCGAGTTCGCCTAGAAAGCGGACACTCGCCGGGCTGTACGCGTAGACCCGTGAGTCCCAACCGGATGGCCGCCGCGGCTGAGCATGCTCGATCAGCGCGATCCTGAGCCCACTGCCACGCAGCGCGACAGCAAGCGCTGCACCGGCAAGGCCGCCGCCAACGATGATGAGGTCAAATTTCATGAGGATACCGGGAAGCTGCACGACACTACATTCTGCCCGAGAGGCTCCGCCCTCGTCACCCGCAACCCCGTTTTGTTTTCCGGCTGCGAGCATAACCCTCATCGTTGTAACCGGTACAAACGTAAAAACGCCCCGACATTGCTTGAATGTTGGGGCGTTTTTAGGTGTATT
>JBEOKH010000276.1:0-2295 GCA_040275625.1 Thauera sp.
GGACGCTGTCGCCAAGAACGTCATCGGCAAGATCTACTCCCGCTTTGAAACCAATGGCTTGACGGTAATTGCCGCCAAGATGGCCTGGCTGTCACCCCAGGAGGCGGGCGCCTTCTACGCGGTCCATAAGGAGCGTCCGTTCTTCAAGGATCTGGTCGCGTTCATGATCTCCGGACCGGTGATGGTGCAAGTGCTCGAAGGCGAGAGCGCGATTGCCAAGAATCGCGAGCTGATGGGCGCCACCGACCCGAAGAAGGCCGAGGCAGGAACGATTCGTGCCGATTTCGCCGAATCCATCGACGCCAACGCCGTGCATGGTTCCGATGGCGAAGAGACGGCGAAGAACGAAATCGCCTTCTTCTTCCCGGCCATGTCCGTCTATTCGGGCCGCTAGGTCGCGCTCCGCTGCTGGCAAGATGATCAATCTGCTCGATCTTGATGCCGCTGGCCTGACGGCCTTCTTCTCCGGGCACGGCGAAAAGCCTTTTCGTGCCCGGCAGGTGCTGCGCTGGATGCATCGTTTCGGGCAGGCTGATTTTGACGCCATGAGCGACATCGCCCGAAGCCTGCGCGAGAAGCTCAAGACGCTGGCCTTGGTGGCACCTCCGACGGTGGTTGCCGACCGCCTCGCCGAAGACGGTACGCGCAAGTTTCTCTTCGACGTGGGCGGCGGTAACGCCGTCGAGGCGGTGTTCATTCCCGAGGACGACCGCGGCACGCTGTGTGTCTCGACGCAGGCCGGCTGTGCGCTCGATTGTTCGTTCTGTTCTACCGGCAAGCAGGGTTTCAACCGCAACCTGACGGTGGCGGAGATCGTCGGTCAGCTGTGGCAGGTGCGCCATGCGCTTGGCGCTTACCAGCCGGCAGCAGCAGGTGTCGAGCGGGTGGTCAGCAACGTTGTGCTGATGGGCATGGGTGAGCCGCTGGCCAACCTCGACAATACCGTGATGGCCTTGCGTCTGCTCCTCGACGATAATGCCTATGGCCTGTCGCGCCGCCGGGTCACGGTTTCCACCTCGGGCCTGGTACCGGCGATGGACCGTTTGCGCGACGAGTGTCCAGTGGCCCTGGCGGTGTCCCTGCATGCGCCGAATGACCGCTTGCGCGATGAGTTGGTGCCGATCAACCGGAAATACCCCTTGCAAGAACTGATGGCGGCATGCCGCCGCTACCTGGAAAAGGCGCCGCGTGATTTCGTCACCTTCGAGTATGTGATGCTGGACGGCATCAACGACTCCGAAGCGCACGCCCGCGAGGTGCTGGCGCTGACCCGGGACGTCTCCTGCAAGTTCAACCTGATCCCCTTCAACCCGTTTCCGGGTACGTCCTATCGCCGCTCGCCAGCGCCGCGGATACGCCGTTTCGCCGAGCTTCTGATGGCCTCGGGCGTGGTGACCACGACGCGCAAAACGCGCGGTGACGACATCGATGCCGCCTGCGGTCAGCTCGCCGGACAGGTTCTCGACCGCACGCAGCGCACGGCACGGCGCAGCTTCGTTGTCCACCAACAGCGTCAGGAGGCTTGTGGATGAGGCGAGCCGTCCTCGGGCTCATCGCCTTGTTGAGTGTGAGTGCCTGTTCGTCGGGACTCTTCTCGTCTTCGCCAGCCACGACGACGCAGAAGGCGGCTGAGGAGGAGCCGGACTCGCGACGTCCGACGCCGCCGCGCGACAAGCGCACGCGTGCCAAACTGCATACCGAGTTGGGCTCGCTCTATCTGCAGAAGCAGAACTATTCGGTGGCACTCGAAGAGCTGACCATGGCTATCGTCGTCGATCCGGACTACGCGCCGGCCCATGGTGCGCGCGGACTGGTGCTCTACAATATCCGCGAGATGGCGCTTGCCGACCGGGACTTTCAACAGGCCCTGAATCTTGACCCCAACGATCCCGAGCTGAACAATAACTATGGCTGGTTTCTCTGTCAGGTTGGCAGGGAGAGGGAAGCGATGCCGTACCTGCAACGAGCGATGAAGAACGCCTTGTACGAGACGCCGGATCGGGCCTATCTGAATGCGGGCGCCTGTCAGGTGAAGCTCGGCGATCTGGATGCCGCCGAGGGTTTCGTGCAGCACAGCCTGCTGATCCGGCCGAACAATGCGCAGGCGTTGCTGCAGCTCGCAGAAATCAATTACCGCCGCGGTCAGCTGGAGCTTGCCAGTCAGCAGCTTTCGGATCTGCTGCGCAAGGCGGAGCCAAATGCCGAGGCGCTCTGGTTGGTCGTGCGGGTGGAGCGGAAGCGGGGCGATCGCCTGGCTGAAGCCCGCTATAGCGCCCAGTTGAAGCGAAAATTCCC
>JBEOKH010000277.1:0-4106 GCA_040275625.1 Thauera sp.
CTCGACCTACCGTGATCGAAATGGCGGCTGGTGACACGACTGCTTGCTCTACCCCTAGCAGGAGGTGATGGAAGTAGCTGTAGCTGCATTTTAGCCAGTTCGTCGGGCTGTTTCCAGTCGGAGTCCGTGCGGCCGTTTTCATATTCGATAGATCAATATCTATTGACCGATATTGACTAATACATAAGCCTATGCGAGGATCATCGTTCGCCATGAGGCGCTCTGCATCTTGATTGATTGCACAGGAGAAGGAAATGGCCAGTCTCAACGAGGTTCGCTTGATCAGCAACCTGGGTAATGATCCGGACGTTCGCGACGTGGGCGGTGAGCCGAACTGCACTGTCAGCGTGGCGACTGCTCGGTTCCGCAAAGGTGAGTACGTGCGTGAAGAAGTCGCACAGCGGCATCGTGTGGCTCTTTCGGGGGCAACTTGCCGGGTCCGTGGGGCCCTACCTGACAATAGGGGCGTCGGCGCACGTCGGTGGCTACCTCGAAACGCGCAAGTGGACCGACAGCGGTGGTCAGGATCACTACACTACGGAGGTATTCGCCGAGGGCCTGCAAGGTCTCGGGGCGCGCCTACTCGCGGAGGGGTAGCGCACTACCATCAAGGCGGGCGATGCCCGTTGCATTCTATGAGGCAAGCATGTCAGGAAAATCCAAGATGGCCCCCGAAGAGTTCGATGCCCTGCGCCCGAGGTTGGGGCGGCTGTCGCTCGATACCGTCGAGCTAGCCCGCGAAGTGCTTGTCGATGGTCGCAGCCAGGTGGAGGTTGCGAAGGGGCACGGCATCACGAAACAGCGCGTGAGCGGCATGGTCGCACGCGTGCTTGCCGCGGCACAGGATGTCCCGGCGACGTGGCAGCGGGTCGAGGTATGGGTTCCTCCTGAGCTTGTCGATCAGGTTCGACAGATCGAGGCGGACGCCCGGGCTGTCTTGCAAGAGACAAGGAACGCCAGTGGAAAAGATGAATGAGCAACTGAAGCGCTACGGCTTCACCGATCCCCGTGGAGGTGCGCTTGGCGTGCATCACAGCTTTCAGACTCAGGGAGCGGCCCAAGCCGGCGCTGAGAAGGAAGGAATCAGCCGCTTCCAGGGTTATAGAGCTGACGGCGCAGTGGCTGCGTATTTCTATCAAGATCATGAAGGCAGGTGGCGCACAGCGCAAAGCGAGTCTGAGATCGAGCGCAACCAAAAGCCGGAGCGGTTCGCCGCTGTTCGCGCCGAGCACGTCGATCGCATCATGCGCGCCAGCGAAGACGGCTTGCAGGTGGCGAAGGCGCCGCTGACTCCCGATTTGCGGCAGGCATTTGCGGATATGGGGATCAATCCGCAACGCAACCGGGATGAGCGTCTGCAGGGTGGAGTCGAGATGCGCACCGAGCAGTTCCGCCAGTACGGCACAGACGGCCTGCCTGCTGCCGATGTGAGGCGCTGGGCTGATCTTGACGCGCGGGCGCTCGAGGTTATTCAAGATCCACAGATTCGCCGCGATGTCGCGGCGACGATGGCAGGCAACAGCCTGAGCAATGACGAGTACCGGAAGAGTCTGGAGGCGGGGCATCGGGGCGTGGCGGTGGAGGTGGCGGCCGAGATTGGTCGGCGAGATCGTGCGGCCGATACGCCCGAGATGCAGACGGCGCTGGCGCGTGAACATGTTGCACTGCATCGCCAGGCCGGCGAGAACCCGGCTGAGCGCGAGCGCTGGGAGCAGGCGATGAAATCCGGCGTCGATGGGGCCAGCTCGGCGTATCGGGTCGAGCTGGTGAGGCTCGACCAGGACCTCGCGCAGAAGGCTGGTGTCCACGTAGAGAAGGCGCAGCCGGATACGACCTACACCGGGCGGATCGCCGGCGAGGACTCGGGCAAGGTCATCCAGGAGCGGGAAGGCTCGAATGCGGTTGTAATCCACGACCGGCAGGCCATCGCGAATGACGCGTCCAAGCATGCCGGCAAAAGCGCCGAGATCAAGTACGTTGGCGATGTCGGCTTGGTGCGTGAGGTGTCGCGTGAAGCGGGCGTCTCGGTGAACCGAGAGCGAGTCGGCCGCGACGAGCGGATCGGAGAGCGCGAGCGCTGATTGTCGGGCCGGGTTTTCGCCCGGTTATCATCAAAGGGCAGGGCGGTTGCCTGGCCCCAGTGGGATGAGGTATCGAAATGGCACATATCACCTACCCGACGGCCACAGAGCCGACCGTTATCGTGCTCGATGGTGAGCACAACCCAGCTTACTACCTCGATCGTGGGGTGCAGCCGCAGTGGACGCACGACGACTGCGTGAAGGCCCGCGAGCTGATCACTGAGCTGATGGCGTTTCGCTCGGAGTGGATCTCGCGCGAGCGTTCCAAGCCGATCCCCGATCTGTCGGCGATCGAATACTGGGAGGCGGAGCGCGGTGCCTACGCCGCCGAATTGCGCGGGCTCGATGTCACCGACCGCGAGAACATCGCACGCATCCGTCGCGATTACGGCGCCGAAGTGCGGCGCTTGACCGCTGGGGATTGATGGACGGGGCGAACCGTTATCGGCTTTCCCCTGAAGAGCATGAACGCATCTTCCGGGAGGAAATCGTCCCGGAATTGACTGCCGGCCTGCGCGGGGCGGACCGGCCTGCGGCCGTAGTTCTCGGCGGTCAACCCGGCGCTGGAAAGAGTGCCATGCAGAGCGCTGCCGAGAAAGAATTCCATAGCCGCGGCGGTGCCCTGGCAATCGTAGGTGATGATCTGCGCGCCTACCATCCGGAGTATCGCGCGCTGCTGCAGGAGAACGACAAGACGGCTGCCTACAACACCGATCGGGATTCCGGTCACTGGGTCGAGAAACTGATTGCGTATGCGAAGGAGCAGCGTTTCAACTTGGTCATCGAAGGCACGATGCGTTCACCCGAGAAAGTGGCGCAGACGCTGACGGACCTGCGCGGCGCCTGCTACACCGTCGAGGCGCGCGTGATCGCTGTCAACGAGCGTCTTTCGACCCTTGGCATTCACCAGCGTTACGAAAGGATGCTCGCCGATCGGGGCCACGGGCGGTTCACCGTGCCGGCCTCACACGAGGTTGCGTATCGCGCTATGCCAGGCACGCTAGAAATGATTGAGCGCGAGCGCTTAGCTTATCGAGTTGGAGTATATGGCTGCGGCGGCGAGCAGCTCCGGAACGTGTCAATGACTTTGCGTCACCGTGCTTCATGAATTTACTGTTGAAGCCAGGGTGTTCGAGTCGTCGTTTTTCTCCGTTGCGGGTGGGTTGATCCAGGCTGCGGTCGGCAGCGCTGGGGGTTCGGGGCGGCGCCCCTTGAATCGTTTCGGGTTGGCCAGGAAGGCGGCATCCAGGGTGTCCTGCCGGAGCGCCCGTGCAGCCTGCGCGTGACCGTAATGGACGCTGCTGGGCGTCATGTAGCCGATGCCCGAGTGCCGGTGCTCGGTGTTGTACCAAGTGAAGAAGGTCTGGCAGTGGGCGCGGGCGTCGGCGAGGCTGCCGAAGCGCGCGGGGAAGTCCGGGCGGTACTTCATCGTCTTGAACTGCGATTCCGAGTAGGGATTGTCGTCCGAGACGTGCGGACGGCTATGGCTCTTGGTGATATCCAGATCGACCAGCAAGGCGGCCACGGGCTTGGAGCGCATGCTGGCGCCGCGATCGGCGTGCAGCGTCAGGGTGCCGGGCGCGATGTCGTGGCGGGACACGGACTCGGCGATCAACTGTTCGGCCAGTTCGGCGCTTTCACGTTCGGCGATCAGCCAGCCCACGACCTGGCGGCTGAAGATGTCGAGGATCACGTAGAGGTGGAAGCAGGTCCATTTGGCCGACCCCTTGAGCTTGGTGATGTCCCAGGACCAGACCTGGTTGGGGGCGGTGGCCAGCAACTCCGGTTTGGCGTAGGTCGGGTGGGTAAGCTGACGCCGGCGTTCGCGCGTGCCGCTGTCGGCGGCGAGCGCCCGGTACATGGTGCGCACCGAGCCCAGATAGCGCCCCTCGTCGAGCAGCGTGGCATGGATGGCCGCCGGCGCCGTGTCGCAGAAGCGCTCGCTGTTGAGCACCTCGAGCAGTTCCTTCCGCTCGGGGGGTGCGAGCGCCAGCGGCGGACGGGGCCGTGCCGCGCGGCGGGGGT
>JBEOKH010000278.1:0-19591 GCA_040275625.1 Thauera sp.
TGGGGCAAAGACTGGCTCATGAAATGTCTCCTGGTGAGTGGAAATCAGGGATGGATGCGTTGCTGCCAGCTGCCTGTTGCCAAGGCGTGGTCGGCCGCGCGCGGCGAGCGGAAGTACTCGACGGACTCGCGGGACACCGGACCGTCTTCATCGGCGGTGCCGATGTAGTGGCCGGCGGCGCTGTGAGGCACCTGCTGGGGCAGGCGCTTGCCGGTGTGGGCCGGGGCCAGATAGCCAATGGCTTCGGCACGGGCTTGTGCAGCGCTCAGAGGCGCCGATGCGGATGCAAGGGACATGGGGCTCTCCTGGTTGAAGGACCGGGAGCTCCACACCCAGACGGGAGCAGATACCTCCCGAAGGGTTGAACACGAACAGCACCGGCGTCGTGAAGACGCTCGTCCGCGGTGGGCGATGCGAGGCGGACTGGTTCGATCCACGCGGCGAACCGCGTTGCAGCCTTGAAGACCTGAGCTGCCAGGGCATGGTGCTGACGACTGTCAGCAGCGCATGGCAGCAGGATTGACGCCACGCATCACGGGCGTCTTCGAGGAATGCGCATTGCACACGGGCCGCTTTGAGGCTGCGCGACACCGATCCGGATCAAACAAAGACCAACAGGCCGAAGGCCCGTGAACCTTCAGCCGGAGAAGAGAAAACCACCTGTGGGCTGTGGCAGTCCCGGCCGTCGTCAAAGCCGCTCGCTGCGTCAGCAATCGCACCCGACCCGTGTCGTGGCTGGGGTCGACATCCTTCGGCACACATCCGCGCACAAAGGGAGCCCGTTGTTCCGCCGGCGGGCACCGGCACCGAATACCGTCGACCCGAGGGGTCTCCTGATGGCTCGCCGCGGCACAGGTCGGCCAAGCGTCAGGAGACCCCTCGTCATCGACGGAAGCATCTCGATCAATGGAGTCGCGGCAGACGCGATTCGCAGAGGAACGGCCTTCTCATCTTGCCGATCCATCGCAGGGCCGCGAGATGCGCACACCGTTGCAGAAGGAGACGTGTGCTGGGGAGTCCCGCGGGGTGCGGGATGCTGGCCCCGCCGTCGGAAACGGCCGGCGTGGCGAAGGGATTCGTCGGCGTCAGGACGCCTTGGGGGAAGCACGCTGCTTGCGCGGCGCACTGCGCTTGCCTGTCGAGGTATCGACCGGCAGCGTTCCCTTGCAGTCCGGGTAGCGGCCGCATGACCAGAAAGCGCCGCTCTTGCCGGCGCGCTGGCGCATCGGCGCGCCGCACTGCGGACAGGATGGCGATGGCGCCAGCTTGATGGCGAGCGTTGTGCCGCGGTACTGCTGCACGAGTTGGGCTACCCAGGCGGATTGCTTGGCGATGAAGGTGTCCAGTGTCATCTGGCCCGCCTCGATCATGTCCAGCGCCTGTTCCCAAACCGCCGTCGTGCCCGGATCGGCGATGGCCGCCGGCACGGTGTCAATTAGTGTGAAGGCTGCATCCGAGGCGCGGACGGCGCGGCCCTTCTTCAGCAGATAGCCGCGGCCGAGCAGGCCGCTGATGATGTTGGCGCGCGTCGCCTCGGTGCCGATGCCCGTCGTGTCCTTGAGTGTCTGCTTCAGGCGCAGGTCGGCGACGAGTTTCGCGACGCCCTTCATGGCTTTGACCAGCTCGCCCTGCGTGTAGGGCTTGGGCGGCAGGGTCTTGAGCGCCTTCAGATCGACATGGCCGACCTGGCAGGACAATCCGGCTTGCAGTGCCGGCAGCACCTGGCTGCGCTCGGCGTCGTCGCTATCCGCGTCGCTATCCTCCGGCGCCGCCAGCACCTGGCGCCAGCCGGCCACGGCGATCTGCTTGCCCACGGCCAGCAGCGACTGCCCGCCGCAAGCGAGCTGTGCCACCGTCCGATCGACCTCGTGGTGTGGCAGGAACTGCGCCAGGTAATGCGCGCGGATCACCCGGTAGACGGCCAGTTCCTTGTCGTTCATCGCGGACAGGTTGGCGGGCTCCAGCGTCGGGATGATGCCGTGGTGCGCCGTGACCTTGCCGTCGTTCCAGGCGCGTGAGCGCTGGGCCGGGTCGAGGCGATTGATCAACGGACGCAGGCCGGGATCGGTCTTGACGAGGCTGTCGAGAACGGTCGGCACCTCGGCCAACATGCTCTCGGGCAGATAGCCGGAATCCGAGCGTGGATAGGTCGTCGCCTTGTGCGTCTCGTACAGCGCCTGGGCGATGTCCAGCGTCTCCTGCACGTCCAGGCCCAATTGCCTGGAACACACCTCCTGCAGCGTGCCCAGGTCGAACGGCAGCGGCGGACCTTCGCGTACGCGCTCGGTCTCGACCGACACCACCTGGGCGCTGCCGGGGGCGTGCATGCGTTCCGCGGCCAGCTGAGCGACCGACTGTTGCAGGCAGCGGCCGGAATCGTCGGTACAGCCTTGCGGTGGCGTCCAGCTTGCCGTGAAGGACTGCCCCTCATTGGACAGCGCCACCTCGATGGCCCAGAACGGCACCGAGACGAATCGCGCGATCTCGCGGTCGCGATCCACCACCAGCTTCAGTGTCGGCGTCTGCACCCGGCCCACCGAGAGCACGCCGGTGTAGCCGGCCTGCCGTCCGAGCAGCGTGAACAGCCGGCTCAGGTTCATGCCGATCAGCCAGTCGGCGCGCGAGCGGGCCAGGGCCGAGTAGTACAGCGGCAGCGTCTCGGCTGACGGCTTCAGCGCACCCAATGCCTTACGGATCGACGCATCGTTGAGCGCCGACAGCCACAGGCGCTGAATCGCCCCGCGGTAGCCGCACAGCTCGATGATCTCGCGGGCGATCATCTCGCCCTCGCGGTCAGCATCGGTGGCGATCACCAAGTCTGTGGCCTGACCGACGAGTTGCTTGACGATCTTGAATTGCGCGGCGGTCGCAGCCTTGGGCTCGACGCGCCAGCGCTCGGGAATGATGGGCAGTTGCTCGATGGTCCAGCGCTTGTACTGCTCGCCGTAACCCTCGGGCGGAACCGCTTCGACAAGATGACCGATGCACCATGTCACGACAGTACCCGCGCCGCTGTAGCAGCCGGAACCACGCTGGCTGGCACCCAGCACACGGGCGATGTCCTTGCCTTGCGAAGGCTTCTCGCACAGGAACACGCGCATGAAGCCTCCTCGGGATGTGCTGTTCATCGGATGAGCAGCAGCATGTCCTGATCAAGCGCGGCGGTCCGCAGGGAAGCGGAACCGTCCTGGCACCGATTTGTTGACTGGTGCTATCCCCTGGGGATAGATCGTTGGCGCATGGAGGGCGTCTGATGGCTGCTACAGCCGCCCTCGATGGTCGGCTACTGGCCCCCGGTCGGCTTGGCGCCGAGCGTCACGGTCTCGATGCGGTACGGCAGGATGCCGACGCGCCGGGCCTCGATCTTGAAGGTCACACGCTCGTTTTCGTCGGCATCCTCCCATTCGTCGCGCACGGTCCGGCCGTCGACCAGTACGCGCATGCCCTTCTGGTACAGCGACTGCCAGTGGTCAGTGTCACGGTGCCACAGCTCTACCGGCGCCCAGAAGCCTCCGCGGTCCTCGTACTCGCCGTCCTTCTTCGGCACCGGATTGTCGAAGTACACGTTCAGGCGCAGCAGCCGACGTGGCTCGTCATTGCCGTTGGAGAATTCGCGATACTCCGGCGCAGAACCGATGTTGCCCTCGCCGACGAAGTGCGTGCTCATGGTGACTCCTTGGAGGTGGTGGGAATGGATGCGACATGCCCGTGGACACGCCGCAGACAAATCGCCTCGGCCCGGTCCATCCTGCGGGCACATTCCAGGGCGTGGCGGGCGATGCTGTGGGTCAGGCTGATCTGCATGTTCAACGCGATGCGCTGCAGTTCGATCGCATACAAGTCGTCGATCAGCGAGGCCGGCGTCGCGGGGCGATCGAGTAGCGATTCCCACAAGGCCACGCCCATGGCCGAGCGGTCGAGGTTGCGCCAGCGCAGAAAGGTCGTCCCTGCGCCAGTCGTCTGCTGGGCCAGTTGCACGTCAAACAGGTTGAAGGGGTAGGCCCGTGCCTGGGGCAACACCTGCCGCTGTGCCAGGACGATCAACCCGTCGCGCAGCAACATGCACTGGCTGGCCCAGATTTCCAGACTCCCCTTACCTTTAAAAGGCTGTAAAAGGCCTTTTAGGTAGCCTGCGTGTTCCAGCCGCTGGAAGTCCGCCTGTCCCAGCGGGATGAAGCGTGCTGGACGGCCAGAAGAGGACACAGTTGTCATGCTTTGGCGCCCCCGTCGTCTTGCGTCGCGGCGTCGGCAGTTCCATCGGCGAGGCCTGCCTCCGATGCGTCAGCGTCCGGTACCTCGGGCCGGTTCCCCCTCCGCGCGAGGGGTGGCGCAAAGCGCGAGCGGCGCGTGCCTTCGAGCACGTCCTGCGGCAGCTCGCCGAACTTCTCCTGCGCCGCCCGCGCCGCGGCGTTCTTCGCAGCGAAGTCGTCGCGCGTCGTGCCGGAGTAGCGGTACTGCTGGGCCAGGGAAAACAGGCTGCGCAGCGCATGCGCGCCGTCGTTGAGCCAGCGTTCCAGCGTGCTGCGGTCGATCAGCGCCGTGTGGTGCGCCAGAATCAGCTTGCGCGCTAGATCGTCGTAGTCGGCCAGCAGGTACACCGCCATAAAGCCGAGCTGTGCGTTCACGAACAGCGGCAGCTTGACCGGCTGCACGTTCATGTTCTCGCCAAGAGACAGCGCTGGCGGCACGTCGGACAGGGCCTGGTCCACCTGTTCGCGCAAGGTCTGCAGGCGGGTCTTGGTGTCGACCAGCTTGTCCTCGATGCGCAGCATCCACCAGTCCGAGTAGGGATCGTCCTGCTCAGCGCCGCGCTTCATTTTGTTCATCACGCTGAGGTAGCCGTTGAGGCCGATGATGCCGGGGCGCCCCTCGGTCGGCGCGCGACCGTGCCAAATCCGAGAGGCATGATGCGTGTGCATCGTCAGCGACATCGCGCTGCGCAGCGATCCGAGATTCAGTTGCAGGGGTTCGTTGGCCATGGAGACGACTCGCGGGGAATGAACGAGTCGCCAGCATCGGCATCAGGCGGAAGGCTGTCAGTCAACAAACCGCAGCCGGTGTGCGCCCGGTTTGCCTGATGCGGAAGGCCGCCTGTGCCGGCTATCCCCTGGGGATAGCGCTGCGGAAAGCAAAGCAAGGCATGAGCTGCTGGCACAGCGTCATGCAATGCCGTTGCGCAAGGCTATGTCTCTCGTGTCCTGAACCAGGCGGCACGCCGACCATCCACATCGCGGTAGCGAAGCTCGAAGAGGCGGGACTCATGCACCACCTGGCGCCAACTGCTGCATCCATATTTGGCGGGCAGTTGCTCGGGATGCCGTTCGGAGATCCACCGTCCGGCCGCGGCGACGGGCGTCCATCCCTCTACGGCCAGTTCCCCGGCCGCCTCGCGCAATGCGCGAACGATGCCGGCCGCCGGCCAATCCACCGTGCCGTCCGGTGCAATGCCGTTGACCACCAGGTCGTGAAACACATCCGACTGGACGAACTCCGCCGCCAGGCGGCGCCCCTGATCCATGTGCTCGGCCCAGCCACGCAGTTGCTCGAAATGCTGGTCGATGCGGGTGTAGGCGGTGGTCAGCGCATCGTGCGCGGTGTGGCACCCCTCGGTTGTCCAGAGGTCGTGCTGGTCGATGAAGTGGTGTACCAGGGCATTGCGCAGCGACACCAGATCCTTGAGGTCGGCCTGCGTCCTGAGGTAGTCCTCCGCAGACAGGCTCAGTTGCACCCGCGTGCGAAATGAAATCACGTCGGCGGGCAGGTCCGGGTCATTCTCGCTGGCGTCACCACCCTCCGTGACGACATACGATCCGAACAATTGGCCCACCAGCGTACCCAAGGTCTTGGTCGCCGTGTCCTCGATGCGCGCCGCACGAATGGCCTCCAGTGAATGCGCAGGCCCCGAAATGTCGTGATGGGCCACGATGGCCTTCATCAGGCGTTCGTATTGCTGAAGGCGCAACAGGCAGCGGCCCAGCAGGCGCTGAACTTCTCGCTGCTGTGCCTGAAGTTCGTCATCGCTCACGGGGCGGTGGGCTCCGGGGTGCAGCAATCCTGAGAGAGTGAGAGTTTTTCTCCAGCCCCCCTGAACTGGCCCGCGACTGGCTTATATTCTCGGCATGACGACACCCACTGATCAAGAAACCCGGGCGATGGATACCGGCTTGTTCGACGACCTGCCGGCGCCGAGCCAGGCGCAGGTGCAGCAAGCGCAAGCGGCCAGGAAGCGCGGCCATGGCGCGCCCCGGCTGCTGCAACCGAACCGGTCGCAAGTTGAGTTGCGTGCATCGGACCTCGAATCGTTGTTGTCGGAAGACCACCGGGCGCGGTTGGTGTGGGGCTACGTTGTGCGGCAGGATCTGAGCCGCTTGTTCGAAGCGGTCAAGGCACGGGGCAGCAATGCGGGGCGCGCGGCCATCGACCCGCGCATCCTGTTCGCGCTGTGGCTGTATGCCACGCTCGACGGTGTGGGCAGCGGGCGCGAAGTGGCGCGGCTGACGCAGGAGCACGACGCCTACCGGTGGATCTGCGGCGGGGTATCGGTGAATTACCACGCGCTCAATGACTTCCGCGCGGACAACGACAAACTGATGGACGAGTTGCTGACGGACAACGTGGCGGCACTGGCTGCGGCGGGGGCGATCCGGCTGGAGCGCGTGGCGCAGGACGGGATGCGAGTGCGGGCCGATGCGGGTGCGGCGTCGTTTCGCCGGCAAGCCCGCCTGGAGGAACACCTGAGCCAGGCCGGCGAACTGGTGCAAGCGATCAAGAAGCAGGCGCAAGACGATCCAGGTCAAGCCAAGCGGCAGGCGCAGGCAGCGAAGTTGCGTGCCGCCGCGGAGCGCGAAGAGCGGATCCGTCAAGCGCTGGAGCAACTGCCTGAGGTGGCTGCGGCCAAGAAGCGCAACGGCGGCAAGGCTGAAGATGCCAGAGCGAGCACGACCGACGCTGACGCCCGCGTCATGAAGATGGGTGACGGCGGCTTCCGTCCAGCCTACAACGTGCAGTTCGCCACGACGTGCGAAGAACAGGTCATCGTCGGCATGGACGTGGTCAACACCGGCAGCGACATGGCGCAGCTTGCGCCCATGGTCGAGCAGGTCGAGCAACGGCTGGGCGAGAGCCCGGATGCGTGGCTGGTCGACGGAGGCTTCCCTGCGCACGAACAGATTGACGCGGTAGCAGACAAGACCGAGGTCTATGCGCCGGTGCCCGAGCCCCGGGCGAAGAAGGACGAGCAAGGCAACGAGGTACAGCAGGACAAGCACCAGCCCAAGGCCGACGACTCTGAAGCGGTGGCCAAGTGGCGCCAGCGCATGGCCACGGCCGAGGCGAAAGAGATCTACAAGCAGCGCGCGGCAACGGCCGAATGCGTGAATGCACAGGCGCGCAATCGCGGCCTGCTGCGATTGCCGGTGCGCGGCTTGGCCAAAGTCCGCAGCGTAGTGGGCCTGTTCGTGCTGGCGCACAACCTGATGCGCATAGTGGCGCTGGCGCCGCAACTCATCGGATGGGAGACCGGTCCGTCCGCATTGACCGTGAAGGCTGCCTGAAAGGGCGAAAAATGACAGAACAAGCCAAATATCGCCCTGCCAGGTATGTCTCAGCGCCGATCACGCGCATCGTCGGCATGATGCGTCGGCACGCCGCAGGACTTACCCCAGCCATCCGTCGGTTCCGCTTCTGCGACGGAAAACGAAAAACTCTCAGCCTCTGAGTCCAGACCATGCGGGTCGGAAGCCGTCGAAGGTATTGGTTCAGAGATCAGGTTCATCTGTGCCATCAGGCGGCAGTTTCGCTCATGGGACAACAGGGAGCAATCAAGAACAGAAGGAAGGCTGTCTGGGCCGGCGATCCCCTGGGGATAGCCCAGTCGATCAGGGATCGCGCATCATCGACCGCAACTGCGCCAGGTAAGCGCGCGCCATCTCGCGGTCGGAGCCATTGGACGCAGGAGGTGGCGACGGCGTAGGTGCCGTGGCTCGAGGCGGTGGTGGCACTGACCCGCCTTCGCCAGCCCAGGCCTTGAACTCCCCGCGAATCGCCTTCTGGATGATGCCGAACAGGTAGCCGGCCGGGTTGCGCACCGTGCTGCCGCGGCAGCGCGCCGCCCACTCGTCGAGCACCGCCTGCCGCTGGGCTTCGTCCACCTGTTGCAAAGCGATCATCGCTCCGGCCTGTTGTTCCTCCTTCAGGCGCAGGAAGCGCTCGGGCAGGCGCAGGTTCTGCAAGGCCTTCCCGCGCGGTACTGTACGTACTTCATTTATACGATCTTTACGTACGGTACGGTCTTCCTTCGGATTCCGAAGAGAGCCGTCCGGCGGGGGGTTCGGCCCTGCTTCGGATTCCGAAGACGGGTGTTCGGCATTCCGAAGCAAGCCATCCTGGCCTTCTTCGGAATCGTGATCGGCACCATCCTGTGGATAACTCTCTGACATCCAGCCATGCCGAAACATGCGCTGCGCGAGCACTTGCAGGCGCGTCGGCAACGTGCGGCCACTGAGCAGCGGGTCTTCGGCGATCTCCTTGAGCGAATGCATGCCGACGATCTGCACCGCCTTGGCGGCATGGGTGAGGGCCTGGCTCACCAGGCCCAGGTAGTCGGGGTCGAGCTGCATCGCCTCGAAGGGCGTCAGCGGTTCGTCGTGCAGGACATAGAGGTTGCCCAGGACGCGGCCGGTCTTCGGATCGCGCCGTCGCCGCACCAGGCTCAACCAGCGCGTCAGCCGCAGCAGCGTCAGGGCGCGCGCGACAGTCTCGTGGGAGGCCTGCGCCGCGCACGGCATCGAGGCCAGGTAGGGCCGAAGTTGGTCGTAGGTCGGGAAAGCTGTTACGCCATCGTCGTTGAGCCGCAGGCGGAACACCTGCCAGGCGTTGCGTTCCAGCGGTGTCAGACGCCGGTCGAGGAACAGCGCGCGCGGCACGCTCTCATGACGATTGCCGCTGAAGAGGAAACCGTCACTGGCCGGTCCAGCCACTTGGGGCGCTGTTTGGACCGGTGCCAGTTCTCGCAGCGCATCGTCGAACAGCGCCGACAGCGCCATGGGATTATCGCGCGGTGGTGCGCCGCCGGTCGCCATGGTTTACACGACTCCCTGGTCGATCCAGTTCCGTATCGCGGCCCAGATCACCGACATCGGCAGCGTCAGGGTCTCGGCGAGGTCCATGGTCAGCGCCAGCATCGCCATGTCGTCGTCCAGCGCGATGTGACGCTCGGTGATACCGGCCTTCCAGTGCTCCCACAAGGCAGCGTCCTGTGCCTCGTCCAGCACCGGGTGACGCCCCTTGCGCTTGGGCAACCCGAGGATGTCGCGCCGCAGGGCGACTTCCTGATGCGTGAGGCCGTAGAAGCGGCTGACCATCTCCGTGCTCGCGCCCAGGCGCAGCATGCGATCCACCGTGGCGATTTCCTGCTCCACGTCATGCACCTGGTTCAGCAGCCGTTTCAGCACCTCGCGGTTGACCGAGACCGAGCACCACGACACCGTGGCGTTGACCAGCACGCTGACCAGCGCCGGATGCTTGAGCGCATCCAGTTCCTCCTCGCCAAAGCCCATCGCCTTGCAGCGACGCAGTTGGCCGTTGCGCAGATCGTGCAGCGCCTGGGCGATGACGGCCTGGTTGAGCGGATGGGGTGACGACATGGTGGTCTCCCGCGCTCAGGGTTCGTGGCCCGGGGCGACGGATGTCACACCCGTCTCCAGGTCCAGCAGGCGACGCGCCAGGCGCAGCAGCCGGAACAGTTTCACCAGGCCGGCGTCGCTCAGGCGCATGGACGTTCCGCCGCCGCGCAGCAGCGGCGCCAGGTCGTTGGCCAGTCGCTCACGATCCAGCCCCGGCGCAGGTGCCCGCGCCGCGCTCAGCGCATGCAGCAGCGTCAGCACGGCACGAGCGAAGGCCGGAAAGTCCTTTGTCTGGCAAATGGCAGTAGTCACACAGATAAAGCCGATGCCGCTCTCACTGGGCTCGATGTGCTCGGCGACTGCCGCCTCCTCGGCGATCTCGCGAGCGAACTGTGCGATATGCACCCGGAGCCGGTCCGGCACGTCCAGTCCGGGTTCGATGTACCAGACATCCGAGATGGGGTAGAGCCCGCCGACCTGCACGGGAACCGCGCGCAAGGCATTAGCCTCGAAGTCGGGCAGCTTGTCGCCCATCTGATCGGCCACCAAGCGCTGAATGGATTGCAGACGTTCAGTGGTCGGCGCCGGAGACACGATGTGTCCCTGCAGGCGCTCCGCATCGCGGTCGGCCGGTACTGGTGCGGCGCCTTCTCCCTCACCTTGCTCATTGCCAAGCGCGAGAGCCGTAGCAGTCCGTGTCGGGGGACGCTCGGCAACGGGTCCAGCCGGTGCGCCAGCCTGCTGTGCAGGTGTCGCCGCCGGAGGTGGCGATGCAGGCCTCGGCGTCGCGGGCACGATGGGTGCCGCCGGGCTCGCAGGCGCCGGCTCGCGGGTCAAGGCCCGATGGCGGCTTTCGCTGTCGTCGATCTCCAGGCTCAGCGTGTCATAGTCCGCTTCCAGGAAGTCAACCATCCGGCACACCAGTTCGTCCTGCACTCGCTGGAACGAGAAGTCATCCGGCTGCGTGTCGAACTGCGACAGCACATCCTGGAACAGCGTGGCGAAGTCCACGGCGAGGTGACGGCCCAGCGCTCTCCGTTCCCAGGTGCGCTCGCACGCCTTGCGCAGCACCGCGAGCCGTTCCACCTGATGCCGGCCCAGCCCGCCGTACAGCACTGTCGGAATCGCCGGCAGCAGGTAGCGCACCGCATCCTGCATACGGCTGATGTGGGACTGCTGCACCGGGTAGCCATCGGCCGTCAGGCGTCGTGCCAGCTCGGACTGCGACAGCGCCTGGCCGCCGCTTTCCTGCTCGTAGAGATCGCGAGCCTTCTCGATGCCCAAGGCCCGCTCGATGAAAGTCAGCCCGCCGCGCAGTTCGTTCTCGGCCAGGTGGCCGGTCAGCGCCACGATCTCACCACGCTGCGGCCAGGGACGGAACAGGCACACGATGCGGAAGAAGCGTTCCTCCTTGGTCTCGCTCCACAGCTCGCGCAAGATCGCCAGACGCGTGTTGCCGCCGTTGCGGATGATGTAGTGGGCTTCGCCCGGCCGGCGCGTGATCGCCGGTGGCGCATCCAGCCCGCGCTCGCGGATCGAGGCCTTGATCTCCTCGTAGGACGGGTTGCGCGTCACGCGCGGGTCGTGGTCGTAGGGGCGCAACTGATCCAGCGTCACCACCGTCGGCGTGTCCGCGATGGGGTCGCTGAGGGTGGCAGCCGTGGGGCCGCTGCGCTCGAAGCCGGACGCCATCAGCTTGGCGGCCATGTCCTGGGGTGTCAGTTCAGCCACGGCGGTTCTCCTGCGGCGGTATCCCGCTGAGGGTGGCCTGGGCCTGCCGGTCGGCGCGGCGAAGCTGCGCGCGGGCGTTGAGGCCGGCGCGGTGGTCGCTTGCCGTCGAACTGGTGTAGATCGACGCGCAACCCGGCTTGGTGAATTTCAGATGACCGCCAGGGGTGCGCACCACACGCCAGCCTTCACCCAGCGCAAAGTCGATCAGCGCGCGCAGCCGCTTGTGGCCGCGCGCCAGGTCATGCGCGTTTGCCATGGCCATCGCTCCCCACCATGCCTCGCGCGTCGGGGCGGCCGGTCACCTGCGCGAACAGCTCCCGCCACTGCGGAAACAGCTCGCCAGCCAGCGCCCGCATCGTCTCCAGCGCCGCGGGCGCGTTGCGGCCCACCGGCTGCCGGTATTCCACCCGATGCACCGGCAATCCTCGCGTCGCGGCACGTGGATAGGCCTCGATGGCCGGCACGTCCGTCGCCAGCACCCGCACACCGGTCTGCCCCTGAAACATCTGCCGCAGCGTCTGCTGGATCAGGCGCGCATTCGACGACACCGGATGCACCCGATTGATGAGCAGATGCAGCGGCGGAGGGTCGATGCCCAGGTGGCGGTACGGCCCGATGTCCTCGAACACCTGCAGAGTGCCGCGCCGCAGTTCGCGTGCCGCCAGGATCTCCGGCGTCACCGGCGACAGCGCGATACCCGAGGCAAGCACCGCCATTTCCAGCAGCACGCTGCGCGCGCCCTGCGTGTCGATCAGTACCAGGTCATAGAACGGCACCAGGGCCGGCAGCAGGTGACGCAGTCGCAGGCGCCCGTCCGGCGCGTGCAGCAGCAGTGTGTTCAGTTCTCCGCGGTCGTCGTTCGACAGCATCAGGTCCAACCCAGCGATCGCGGTGCGCGACACCAGTTGCTCGATGCGGCGCTCGTTGAACGCCAGCATCTCGTAGATGCCGGCCGGCGCCCGCGCGGCCAGCGTGAAGTAGCTCGACAGCGTGGGCTGCACGTCCAGGTCCAGCAGCAGCACACGCAGCCCCGCATCGGCCACGAAGCCGCCCAGGTTGGCCGCCGTCGTGGTCTTTCCCACGCCGCCCTTGGTCGAAATGATGGACACCACCTGCATGGGCTTCTCCTCGTCGAATGGCATGAACCTGGAAGAAGCGTCAGGCGCGCTCTTTGAGGCGTTCGGCGATCCACTGTTCGACCTCCACCGAGTCCCAACCCACGGCGCGCACGCCCAGGCGCATGGCCTTGGGGAACTTGCCTTCCTTCATCAGGCTGTAGATGTGCGCGCGCTTGAAGCCGGTCTTGGCCTCGACTTCCGCGCGGCGCAGGATGCGATGCTCGGCCGGTGCCGCTGGCATGGTGGTCTGCGAAGACATGAGAGGCACTCCTTGACGCTCGTTGGCGTTGTCCGGAAAGAGCCACGCATTCAATCCATCGTCGCTGCTGAAAGCACTGCAATGGCAGATCGCGCCACTGCAATTGCAGTGCGCGGCGTTGCGGTCAGCGCGATGTCTCCAGGTGGCGCCGCGCCTGGGCCAGCTTGGCCCACAGTGTCCGTTCGCTGAGGCCGGGTCGCCCTTCGTGATGGGCCAGCAGTGCGCTCACCACGGCATCCATGTTATGGAACGACGAGTACGCCGTGCCCGACGGCGACTTGCCCAGCAGCAGCGAGAGCAACCCGCCGATGATATTCAGGTAGGTCGATTCGCTGCGCAGGCCGGGCTCGCGCGCCTGATTGCCCTCGGCCACCCGCTTCGCATGGTCCTTCACCAAGACATCGTGTTCCGCGCGTAGCGTGTCGTGCATCTGGGCCAGCTCGGCGAACTGCACCTTGGCGGCTTCCCGTTCGACCAGCAGTACGCTGAGCGTCTTGAGGTCGACGGCCGGATGCAGGGCGCGTTCGATGTCGTCGAAGAGAAAGGCTGGCTTTTCGCCAGGGTAGTAGCGGGCCACCCACGCCTTCAGGTCAACGTGCCGTACGGTCAATTCCGGGTCGTCGAGCGATGGGCGCTGCGTCGTGAGCACGATGCCCGCCTTGCCATAGGGAAGCTCCCCATGCATCAGCGCGTCGAAGATGCGTTCGGCGTACAGGCGCAGCAGCGGCCAGCGGGGAAAGTCCTGCAGTTCGGGCACGGGGCGCTGCCCCAGCGTTTGCTGAATACGCTGCTCGAAACGGATCAGGCCGCACCAGCGGATCGCGGCCTCGATCGGTCGGTAGTACGTTTTTGCGCCAAAGGCAAAGCAGCTCAATTTCGGCATATCGCGCCCTTTCCATCGTCCGATCGAACCCGGCGAAACGCCGCCCGCACAGTGGCCGCGAGTGCCCAGAGAATCCGGATGAAGCGCGACGCCGGATGGCATCGCGGGGGCCGGCCCCGCATCGGCGAAGCCGCCGATGCCGCGGGGAGTGATGGCCGATTGCAACTTGCGATGCCCGATACACATCCACCATAATGCGCGCGCAAAACCTTGTACCGGCGCAACGTTTCGATGGCCACGCACCCGACCGCATAAGACAGGGATGCCGCGCTTTTCCCGAAAACCACGGCACAGTTTTGGCATCGATTCAGATTGGGTAAAGATCCAATGCGTCACCCGGGTGAGCCGCTTTGCATCCAGCCAGTGCTCATGCGTTCTGCATCACACCACTGACCTCGTCCGCCAATACCGCATGCCATGGCTTGGCTGTGCCAATTGCGGCGTATGATTACGCGGCGGCAAATGGTCCTCGCCAACGCGACCGCGATGCAATTCCGGTCCATCGCGAGACCGAAAAGGAATCGACCAGGCCGATGGACGGTCATCAAACCGACGGATGGCGATTCGCCTGCAAACGCCCGACGCGCTCGGCACGCTCGATGAATTGCATCAACGGTCCGGTGGGTTCCCCCGCGGGCCGCAGCAGGTAAGTGGTCAGCGAAGCGCTCTGGTCGGCCAGCGGGCGGACCACCACCTGCGTTTGCCGGCAACTCGCCAAGTGTGCCGTGCTCGAAAAACCCACCCCGTAGCCCGCGGCCACCAGGGCCAGCATCAGGTCATGGGTGGTGACGTACTCCGCCACCGTCGGCTGGGCAGCAACAGAGCGCAGCAGGCGCTCGCACCGCCGGCTGCTGCCCTCGCAGACCTCCGGATGGCACAGCACCAACGGGTAGCTGACCACTTCCTCCAGCGGCACCTCCTTGAAGGCCAACAGCGGATGCCGCGCCGGCACGGCCACCACCAAGGGGTCTTGCCACACCGGCGTGGCAACGATCTCTTCGCTCACCTCGTCGGTCAGCGCCAGCCCCGCATCGAACAGGTCCATGCTCAGGCCGCTCAGCAGTTGGCCCAGCGGCATCTCGAACAGGCGGACGCTCACATTCGGCGCTTCCTCGCGGCACAGGGCGAGCAGCGCCGACAGGCGCGCAGGCCCGATGCCATCCGACAGCGCAATGCGCAGAGTGCCGTGATACCCCGCCGCCGCGGCACGTGCCCTGGCTTGCGCCTGCTCGAACGCGAGCGCGATGCGATGGGCATCCTCCAGGAAGATCCGCCCGGCCGAGGTCAGGCAGGCACCGCGCGGCGTACGCTTCAGCAGCGTCACGCCCAGGTCCGACTCCAGCTGGCGGATGGTACGCGACAGCGGCGACTGCTCGATGTGCAGGCGCTTCGCTGCCCGGCCGAAGTGCAATTCCTCGGCCACCGCGATGAAAGCCCGGATATGACGCAGGTTCATGCATTTTCCTTTCGATAGAGCGAGCTACGGCTTATGACCCCAAGGCCCAGCACAAGTGCATAGCCGTGGAACCGTTCGTCTCATGCCCACTCTGATGACGCAGCGCCCTGTCCGGGGTGCGCTGCCTCGAAGGCCGCCACTGTCCAGGAAAGTCCGCTTCAATCCATAGACGTTGCGTGATAGTGCATGCTCAAGAACAATTAAGAGTAATTCTCATTTACGATGTGGCCATTTCTTGGCCTTTACGGCTGTGCGGGCACGTGATCGTGCGGATCCGTCGGTGGAGATCCTCTACTGCGACCACCATGACTGGTTGCAGGGGTGGATACGCCGTCGCCTGGGGAGCGCAGCGGCGACGGTCGAACCGCTGCGGAGCCGCTTGAGGCCCACGCGTGCGTGATCGAAGGAGGCGCCGCGAGCATGCGGATTAAAGCCAGGGGGTCCGACCGGCCAAACCAGAAGAACGCAAACAGGAGGTCACCATGGAACTCAGATTGCTGCGCTACTTCCTCGCGGTGGCGGAGGAACTGCACTTGTCGAGGGCGGCCGGGAGATTGGGCATCGAGCAATCGCCGGTGTCACGTGCCATGCGTGATCTCGAACGATTGCTGGACGTGCAGTTGTTCGACCGGAGTTCCCGACAGACGAAGCTGACCTGGGCCGGTCAGGTACTGCTTGTCGAATGCCGGCGCGTGCTGGCCACGGTGGAGCAGGCGATCAAGGCCACCAAGGCGGCAGCACAGGGCTACCAAGGGACGCTGCGCATCGCCATCTGCGACAGCCTGGCGCAGCCTTACATCGCCACGCTGCTGGCGCGTAGCCGGGAGGACGAACCTGAACTGGAAATCCGCGTCTTCGAGCTGCCGTTCTCGCAGCAACTCAAGGGCCTGCACAACGATCTGCTCGACATCGGCTTTGCGCTCTCGGACGCGGTCAACGACGGCCTCATCGCCGAGGCGGTCTGGACCGATCCGCTGTCGGTGATCGTGCCGGCGCGCCACCCGCTGCTGGCCCACGGCCACGTCAAGCTGGACGATGCGCTGAAGTTCCCGGTGGTGCTGTGCCACCCGGAGGCGGACTCCGGCTGCCACCACCAGATCCAGGCGGTGCTGGAAGGGGCAGCCGTCTCCCCCAAGGTGGTCGACCACGTAACGAGCCTGGGCGTGATGCTGACCTTGGTGGGGGCCGGCTACGGCATCGGCTTCGCGATCGCCTCACAGGTGCAGACCCTGCAGCGCCCCGACATCGCGATCCGTCCGCTGGCCGGCGTGCCGCCCACGCTATCCACCTACCTGCTGCGTCGACAAGGCGAACCGTCGGGGGCGGTGAAGCGGTTCATGCGAAGGGTGAGGGACGAGGCTGCACCGGACGATACGGAAGCCGATGCCTGATCTACCCGGCGCGACTGTTCGCCCCAAGGGGGACAGCTGGCTACACTCGAATCCAAACCCCATCGCACCGGCTCTGGATGGCTCTGCTTGGCCCGCGTTGGATCATCCAGCCCCGGTTGTGTTGACCAAGCAGTGGAGTTGCGTCCAAAATTGCGTCCATCTCGGTTCGCCGAGTGCAGAAAAATCGTTATCAATCAACGAGTCGGGAACGTGATGTGGTTCCCTTCACCCGCTCCACGCGATTCTGCCCGACAGCCCCGGCTCACCACCGGGGCTGTCTGCTTTTGTGCAGCACGCAATTCCCGGGTCACCCCCTCGCCGGTGGCGGCAGTCCCGCAGAGCGTTCCGCTCTGCGGAACGCTCTGAAATATCGCCGCGTTTCTCGAGATTTCCATTAAATTCTTTGAACCTGTCCAAAGCAGGGCTTATCAAAGGAGACAAGAAATGAAAGCAGCGCTCTCGACACTGCTGGTTCCGGTGGCTTCGCTCGCCATTGGCATCCACGCCAGCCACGCCGCCCCCCCAGCCAAGCCGGACCGCCCCAACATCCTGCTGATCATGGCCGACGATCTCGGCTACACCGATCTCGGCAGCTACGGCAGCGAAATCGCCACCCCCAACCTCGACACCCTCGCCGACACCGGGGTCAAGATGACCCAGTTCTATGCCTCGCCGTTCTGCTCGCCCACGCGCGCGATGCTGATGTCGGGCTCGGACAACCACCTCGTCGGTTTCGGCGACATGAGCGAGCTGATGCTGCCCGAACAGCGCGGCAAGCCCGGCTACGAGGGTTATCTCAACGAGCGCGTGGTCCCGATGGCGCAGGTGCTCAGGGACGCTGGCTATCGCACCCTGATGACCGGCAAGTGGCACCTTGGCGTGCCCGAGCAGTACAGCCCGGCCACGCGCGGCTTCGATCGCTCGTACGCGCTGGTCCACGGCGGCTCCAGCCACTGGAGCGACGGTGCCGGCATCGTCGCCGTCGACCCGGCCAAGGCACCCAAGGCCATCTATCGGGAGAACGGCAAGGAAGTCACATTGCCGAAGGACTTCTTCTCCTCCGACTTCTTCACCAGCAAGTTGATCGATTACATCGAAGCCGACAAGGATTCGGGCAAGCCCTTCTTCGCCTACCTCGCCTTCACCGCGCCGCACTGGCCATTGCACGCCCACGACGCCGACATCGCGAAATACGAGCAACGCTACAAGGAAGGCTACGACACGCTGCGTCGCGAACGTCTCGAACGCATGAAGAAGCTCGGCCTGGTTCCTGCCGACACGCCGGTCTTCGAAGGTCACCCCTCGTGGCCGAAGTGGGACAGCCTGAGCGCAGCGGAGAAGGCTTCGGAATCGAAGCGCATGGCGGTGTACGCGGCGATGGTCGACAACATGGACCGCAACATCGGCCGCATGCTCGACTACCTGAAGAAGAACGGTCAACTCGACAACACCTTCATCTTCTTCCTGTCCGACAATGGCGCCGACGGCAACTCGGTCTATGACGTGGCACGTACCCGCGAGTGGATCCACAAGGACATGGACAACAGCGCTGCCCATATCGGCAAGTCCGGCTCCTACGCCGAATACGGCCCAGGCTGGGCGCAGGTGGGTTCGACGCCGTTCCGCATGTACAAGTCCTTCATGTACGAGGGCGGCATCGCCGTACCGGCGATCGCCTGGGGCCCCGGCGTGAAGGGCGGCACGGTCAAGCGTGCCTTTGCCCACGTCACCGACATCGCGCCGACCTTGTTCGAGCTCGCAGGCACCCGGCATCCGGGCACCGAGTACCAAGGCAAGACCGTACTGCCGCTGCGCGGTGCGTCGATGCTCCCGGTGCTGCAGGGCCGCAAGGACGCGGTGCACAGCGCAGGACACACGGTGGGCTGGGAGCTGGGAGGACGCAAGGCGCTGCGCAGGGGCGACTGGAAGATCGTGTTCGCCAACCAGCCCTGGGGCACGGGCGACTGGGAGCTCTACAACCTTGCCCAGGATCGCACCGAAAGCCGCAACCTCGCCGCGGAGAACCCGCAGAAGCTCGGCGAAATGCTGATCGCCTGGCGTGACTATGTGCGCGAGACCGGCACGCTCGAGATCCCCAACCTCGCCAATCGTCCCGGCTACAGCAACGGCGCAAAGTACTACGAGGACCTGAAGTACGAGGCCACCCTCGCACCGCGCGCCGCAAAGCCGTAAGCGCATGCGCGTTCCCGCGTCCGTGCGTGCCCTTCTCCTCGCTCTGGCGGGCACGCTGCTTCTCGCCGGGCCGGCCGCCCTCGCGGCCGGCCCGCAGGCGGGCAGCCGCCCCGACCATGTCGCGGACGCCGAATGCCTGTCCTGCCATCGGCAGCAGGCAGACGCCTGGGCGGGCTCCAAGCACCGTCACGCCATGCAGGCGGCGACCGAGGAGACGGTGCTCGGCGACTTCAATGGCTCACGCTTCGAAGGCCAGGGCACGCAGGCGCACTTCTTCCGGCGCGGCAATGCCTTCGTGGTCGCCGCGGCGGACGCCGAAGGCAACACGCGGGATTTTGAGGTCGGCCACGTCTTCGGCGTGCGCCCGCTGCAACAGGTGCTGCTGCCGCTCGAAGGCGGGCGGCTGCAGGCCTTCACCCTCGCCTGGGATACGACGCGCAAGCAGTGGTTCTCGCTGCAGCCCGATGGGGCGGCCGCCCCCGGCGCCACCCTGCACTGGAGCGGGCGCTACCAGAACTGGAACATGATGTGCGGCGAATGCCACACCACCGCCTACCGCAAGGGCTACGACGACGATGGCGACCGCTATGCGACCACCTGGGCGGCACCGAACGTCGGCTGCCAGGCCTGCCATGGCGGTGGTCGCGACCATGTGGAAAGCGCCCGCCGCCGCGGCGCCGGGACCGACGGCGGGATGCGACGTCCAAGCCCAACGCCCAACCGCGCCCTCACGACGGCGCACGCGCAGGTGGACCAGTGCGCGAGCTGCCATGCGCGCCGTACCCGGCTGGTCGAGGAGTCCGTGGCCGGCGCCCCGCTGCTCGACCAGTTCATCCCCGACACGCTGCGTCCCGACCTCTACCACGCCGACGGTCAGCAACTCGACGAGGTGTTCGAGTACGGCTCCTACCGCCAGAGCCGCATGTACGAGGCCGGC
>JBEOKH010000279.1:0-3110 GCA_040275625.1 Thauera sp.
CTGCGCGCGCACGGCCCGCTCGCGGTGCTCGCTGCGGTCGGCCGCCGGCGCTGAAAACCGCCGCGATTCAGGCCGCGCGCGGCAGCGGCGTGTGCGGAAGCGGTGGCAGGCCGATGCCGGCGCGCAGCGCGTCGCACTTGGGATTGGGCGTGCCGTCATCAAAATAGACCGCGAAGTCGCGACACGGTGTGGGCCGGTTCTCATAGATCGAACAGGCCACCTGCCTGCCGACCTCGCCGGTCAGCGCACTGCAGCGCCGCGGCACCTGGTTGCTGCCTTTCATGCAGCGCATCGTGTGGTTGAGCTTCTCGGTCATCGCAGCGGGCACGAATCCGCCCGGTGCATCGTCCGCCTCGGCCCAGTAAAAGGAGATGCGAAAGTGCGTACAGCAGATGCCGCAATCGAGGCAGGGGTTGAACGCGTCCATGATCGGCGCCGGGGCGAGGTTCGTCGGGAGGCGGATTCTAGCGCCTCCCAGACACCCCGCGATGACCCATAAACGGCTTTATTTTCAATGCGTTTAAATAATATTTAGAGAAACTTTCGGTGCATCCCGGGCGCCCGTCCGCGCGCGTCAGAGCGCTGGCAGGCCGTGGCGCCGGCGCGCGCGATTGCAGGCGTCGTCGCCGATTCCGAGCGCCGCATACGGTGCAAACTCGCGGCACGGTCCTGGCCGGTCGAGGTAGATCGTGCATCGCACCGCGACGCCAATCTCGCCTTCGAGCGCGACGCAGCGCGGCGAAGTCGTGTCGGTGCCGCGCATGCGCACCAGGGTCGCGGTGACCGGCACGGTGAGCGCATCGGGCACCCCGCCCGACCCGCGGCTGGCAAGGGCGGAGTGGTGAAAATCGACCCGGAATGTGGCGCAGCACGCGCCGCAGCGCGTGCAGTGGTCCTCACGCATCGGCCGCGTCGCCGTCCGCGCCGCAGCACTTCTTGTACTTCTTGCCGCTGCCGCAGGGGCAAGGGTCGTTGCGCCCCGGCGTAGCCGCAGCGGGCTTGCGCGGCGCATCGGTCGACAGCGGCTCGGCGGTCGCGAGGCCGAGGTCACGCCAGTGCGCGAACACGTCGTTCACCGCCTCGCCCACCGCGGCGAGCCAGCCCAGGCGGGTCTCGTCGTCAGCCTTGGCTGCATCGTCCTCGCGCCAGGGTGCCAGCACCTCGTCCAGCGTCTCACGCACCGCCTCGACGACATCCTCATCCAGGCCTTCTTCCCAGCCTTCGCGCCACAGGTCCAGGCCCTGCGCGAAACCGTCGATCCAGGCCTCGCCGAGCTTGAGACCGTCGCCCTCCACCACCGCGAAGCAGAACGGCTCCCAGCACGCCTCGTCCTCATCATCGAGGCCGAGGGTGACGAGCAGCTCATTGTGATAGGCCTTAACCAGCCGGATCGCGCGCTGCAATCCGCTCCCCGAACCGAAGCCGACTTCGTCGCCATGCGCCGACCACACGCCCGGCATCCAGCGCTCGGCCGGAATCGGGCGCGGCGAGATCAGCACACCGGCAAGATAGCCGTCGAGCATCTCGAGGTCCATGCAGTCCTCGGGGACGATGTCCGAGGTCAGGATCTCCTCGAGCGCCTCGAAGTCCTCGTCGCTCATCGTACGGGCTTCGGGGCGCGGCGCGGCGGCGCCCGTTTCGTTGATGTCGTTCATCGCAAATCTCCATTCATCGGCGGCAAGGGTGGCCCAAGCCGGGGCGGCGGGCAAGCCCAATCTGCAGGCGTCAGGCGCCTGCTTCCTGCACCGCACCAAGATCGATACCGAGCCGGTACAGGGTCTGGCCGGAGTCGCGATACTTGCGCTCGAAGGGCGTCAGCGGCGATTCGGCCTCGAAACGCGCCCACGGCACCTCGCGCCCGAGCACCACGCCGAGCGCGAACGCGAACTCCTCGATGTAGACCCGCCAGTTGCTGCGACATTCCAGCACCCCGCCCAGGCGGGGGATCCAGGGGAACACCGGGTGCGCATGCCAGCGCCGGCCGAGGTGGCCGATCTTGGGCCACGGGTTCGGGTACAGGATGTAGTGACGCGCGAGGCGCAGGCCCGCCTCGTCGAGCAGGCGCCAGAAATCGACCAGATCGGCGCGCACGAAGACCATGTTCGTCGGCAGCAGCGCGTCGGGATAGGGCTTGCGCCGCGTGAGCCGGTCTTCGGACTGGTCGACGCCGATCACCCAATGTCCGGGGTAGGCGCGCGCGAGCTGGATCGTGCTGTGGCCGACGCCGCAGCCGGCGTCGAGGATCAGCGGTGCACGGCCGTCCCAGCCGGCGAGCGCGGCCGTCAGCGCGGCGCGGCTGTAGTCGGTGCAGGGCTTGCGGAAGGGGTGCTCGAGGTGCTTGCGCACGCGCTCGACAAGCGCCTCGTGAACGCCCTGCTGGGCGCTCTGCGGAATGCGGGAATTGGCGTAGCTCATGGGAGGGTGAGGCTCCCGGCGATGCCGTGGCGGTGGAGTTCCTGGTTCATGCGGGCGGCGTCGACGATGCCGCGCACCGCCGCGAGCACAACCCCCGCCTCGGGATAGTTGCGTCGCAGCAGGCCGAGCCAGAGCTTGAGCCGGCCACAGGCGTGCACCGGCGCCGCGCGCTGCTGCACGCCTGTCCAGTAACGCGCAACGTGCGGGCGCAGCGCGATCCAGTCGGCGGGCCCCGGGTCGGGGTCGTGTTCGCCGCGGATGCGCCGCGCCAGCCAGGGGTCGGACACCGCGCCGCGCCCGAGCATGACGTCATGGGCGGCGCTGACTTCGCGGCAGCGCGCCCAGTCGCGCACGGTCCACACCTCGCCGTTCGCCACCACCGGCACGCCCACCGCCTGGCCGATGCGCGCAACCCACTCCCAGTGCGCCGGCGCACGGTAGCCCTGTTCGCGAGTGCGGGCATGGACCACGATCGCCCGCGCCCCACCGTCGGCGAGCCCCTGCGCGCAATCCACCGCGAGCGAGGGATCGGCGATCCCGAGCCGCATCTTGGCGCTCACCGGGATCGCCGCCGGCACCGCTGCGCTTACCGCATGCACGATGTCGTGCAGCACGCGCGGACGGTCGAGCAGCATCGCGCCACCACCGTGGCGGTTGACCACCTTTGCCGGACAGCCGAAGTTGAGGTCGATGCC
>JBEOKH010000280.1:0-7622 GCA_040275625.1 Thauera sp.
TCGGATCATGACGAGCTGGACCCCGAACCGGTCTCCGGTCGCCGCCCCCCACGTCCACGGGCGCACCGCCATTCCGCAGGTGATGCGCACGGTATTGCTCGCGCTGCTGCCGGCCACCGCCACCGGCGTGTGGCTGTTCGGCTGGCCGGCGCTCAACATGATCGTGCTGTCGATCGCTGGCTGCGTGGCGGCCGAGGCTGCCGCGCTGGCGATCGGCCGCCGCGCGCTGGCGCACACGCTGGCCGACGGCTCGGCCGTGGTGACCGGGCTCATCCTGGCGCTGTGCCTGCCGCCGTGGGCGCCGTGGTGGTTGCCGCTGCTCGGCGGCGCGTTCGCGATCGTGGTCGGCAAGCAGGTCTTCGGCGGCCTGGGCCAGAACGTACTCAACCCCGCGATGCTGGCGCGCGTCGCCCTGCTGGTCTCGTTCCCGCTCGAGATGACCGCCTGGGTCGCGCCGCAGCCGCTGTTCTCGGCCGCCGCACCCGGCTTCCTCGAGGGCCTTGCGATCACCTTCGGCACGGGCGCCGCGCGCGACGCGGTGAGGGCGGCGACCGCGCTCGCGCCACTCAAGACGGGCGGCGAGTTCGCCTCGGGCGCGGCGCTGATCGCGCTCGGCCTCGGCACGGTGCCAGGTAGCCTGGGCGAGACCTCCGCCCTCGCACTCCTCGCTGGCGGCGCCCTGCTCATCGCTCGCCGCATCGTGCCATGGCAGATCCCGGTCGCGCTGCTCGGCACGCTCGCGTTGCTGGCAGCGATCTTCAACCAGATCGACCCCGCGCACTACGCGCCGCCCCTGCTCCACGTGCTCGGCGGCAGCGCGCTGATGTGTGCGTTCTTCATCGCCACCGACCCGGTCGGCGCCCCGGTGACGCCGAGCGGACGACTGATCTTCGGCGCCGGCATCGGTGCGCTGATCTACGCGATCCGCACCTGGGGCGGCTATCCCGAAGGCGTGGCGTTCGCAGTGTTGCTGCTCAATGCGGCGACGCCACTGATCGATCATCTGGTGCGGCCGCGCCGCTATGGGCGGCTGCGCTCGGGCGCGCCGCTGCCGGTGATCCCCAAGGAGGACGGCCGATGAGCACGCTTGCAGCGGGCGGCCTGCGCCAGCGCCCGGGATTGTTGCTCGGTGCGTTCGCGCTCGGCTGCAGTGCCCTGCTGGGGGCGGGCGATCTCGCCACACGCACGGAGATTCGCCTGCGTCAGGCCGAGGACCTGCGCCATGCGCTGGACCAGACCCTGGCGTCCGTTCCCCACGACAACAACCCGGCCGACGACACGGTGGCGGTCGAGGCCGCGGGCGGGAAGACGATCACCATCTACCGCGCACGTCAGGGCGGCGAGATCAGCGGCGTGGCCTTCAACTGGGTCGGCCAGGCGGGTTACGGCGGACCGATCACGCTGACTGTAGGCATCGCGCGCGACGGCCGCATCGCCAGCGTGCGCGTGCTCTCGCATAGCGAGACACCCGGACTGGGCGACAAGATCGACGTGCGCAAGTCGGACTGGATCCGCGCCTTCGACGGCCGCGGCCTGGACACCGGCACACGCTGGGCGGTGCGCAAGGACGGCGGCGACTTCGACCAGTTCGCCGGTGCCACCATCACCCCGCGCGCTGTGGTGGGCGCGGTTCACGACAGCCTGCGCTTCTACGCAGCGCAACGCGAGCGCCTGCTGGCGCCGGAGGCGCCCGCCACCGCAGGCGGCGAGGGCGAGCCGACCGCAGCGCAGGCCAAAGGGAGTGCATCATGAGCGAAGCGCGCAGGGTCATCCGCGACGGCCTGTGGGACAACAACGTGGTCTTCGGCCAGATGCTCGGCATGTGCCCGACGCTGGCCACCACCGGCAGCGCCACCAACGGCCTCGGCATGGGGCTGGCGACGACGGTGGTGCTGGTCTGCTCGGGGGTGCTGGTCTCGCTGTTTCGCAACGTGATTGCGCGCGAGGTGCGGATCGCGATCTACGTGCTGCTGATGTCGTCGGTCGTGACCCTGGTCGACATGACGATGAACGCCTGGATGCACGAACTGCACAAGGTGCTCGGCCTGTTCATCCCGCTGATCGTGGTGAATTGCGCGATCATGGGACGCGCCGAAGCCTTCGCCTCCAAGCGCACGCCCGGAATTGCCGCCCTCGACGGCCTGATGATGGGCATCGGCTTTACGCTCGCGCTGATGGTGCTCGGCGGGGTGCGCGAGGCGATCGGCCAGGGCACGCTGTTCGCGGACGCGTCGATGCTGCTCGGCGAGCGCTTCGCCTTCCTGGAGCTGCGCCTCGAAGACTATCGTGGGGTGCTGCTGATGATCCTGCCGCCGGGCGGCTTCCTTGCCCTCGGCTTTCTCGTCGCCGCGCGCCAGCGCATGCTCGCGCGCGCACGCACGCGGGCAGCAGCCACGAACGGCGACGCTGTCGCTGGCGCCTGAGTACGACACACGCAGCGAACCGAGCGGAGAACAAAAGCACATGAAGATCAGTGTCAGCTACGCCCATCCGGAAAATCCGGCCTGGCTGCGTCTTGACGTGGATGAGGGGTGCACGCTGCGCGCAGCGATCGAGCGCTCGGGCATCCTCGGGCGCTGCGAAGGCATCGACCTCACCCTCAACAAGGTCGGCATCTTCGGCAAGATCAAGCCCCTCGACACGGTGCTGGCGGAGGGTGACCGGGTGGAAATCTACATGCCGATCGTGATCGACCCCAAGACCGCGCCACGCCGCAAGCGCGAGGGGAGCACGCCGGACGGGGCCGGCGAGACGGACTGAAGACCCGCGCCGCCCGTTCAGGCGCGCTCGATCTCCGCGAACGATGCGCGTGCCGCGAGCGCGCGGCGTGCTTCGTGTTCGGCGGTGTCGATCTCGCCGAGGATGGCGCGGATGTCTTCCATCTGGCGCTCGAGCATCGACCTCCGCGCGCCGAGCAGTTCCATGAAATGGGCCATCTGCGCCTGCTCGCCGGGCGCGTTGTCGTAGAGGTCGAACAGCTCGCGCGTCTCCTGCAGCGAAAAACCCAGTCGCTTGCCGCGCAGGATCAGGCTCAGGCGCACCCGGTCGCGTCGGCTGTAGATGCGCCGGCTACCGCGGCGGGCCGGGCTGATCAGGCCCTGATCCTCGTAGTAACGGATCGCACGCGTGGTGATGTCGAACTCCTTGGCGAGATCGGATATCGTGTACGTCGTTGCGCGCGCCGATTCCCGCACGCGGACCGCTCTGCCTCCGGCCTCTTCCTTCATGTCGCTCTCCGTGTTCCGCTGCGCGCGAACCGTCTTGCAGCGGGACGCGGCCATTTCCAGCCCCCGCAGCGCGCTCGCGCGTGGGCGCGGCGCATCACAGGCGTGGCGATTCGATGCGCATGATTACACAAAAGTTCCGCTAACGTAAACGTCAATACCCCGCGCACTGTACCCTGACCCGGGGCGACGATCGCCGCCGCAAGGTCGCGCTCAGGACATCGCGGTCTCGGTGCGGATGCCGCCGGCCTGCGCCGCCTCGGCGGCGAAGCCACTGACCCCCTGCAGGAAGATCCGCGTCACCACCTTCGCCATGTCCTCGTAGGACAAGGCCCCATCCGGGCGCAGCCAGGTGAAGGTCCAGTTCATCATGCCGAACAGCACCATGGTCACCGCCTTGTCGAGCGCACTGCCGCGCAGCCCGGGCTCGACCGCCTCGACGGCGTCGGCAAAGGCACGCACCACCCGCCGTTCCTGGGCGTGCACCTGCGCGCGCTGCTCGGGGCTGAGGAACTTGACGTCCTGGATCAGCACGACATGCTGCTTGCGCCCGCCCTCATAGGCCTGCATGAAGCGCAGGATCAGGTGCTCGAGGCGAGTGCGCGGCGTGCCTGCCTCGGCATCGACGCGCGCCACGACGGCGAGCAGGTCTTCCACATGAGTGGCCGCGATGTCGTACAGGATGTGCTCCTTGTCGCGGTAGTAGTGGTAGAGCAGCGGTTTGGAAACGCCGCACGCGCGGGCGATCTCGGCCATGGACGCATTGTGGAAGCCCCTGGCCGCGAACAAGTCGGCGGCCGCGTCGAGGATCGTTGCGCGTTGCAGCTGGAAGGTCGGGGCTTTGCCTCTGGCCATTACGGAATTCGTGCTCCTGTGCGACACGGCACGCACATCGCGTTCGCCGCAACGGCGTGCCAGGGTTGAGCTGCGTGCGCGCCGGCAAGGGCGCGGCAGCCACGTTCAGCGTTCGTCGTAGCTGATCAGCACTTTCTCGGTCAGCGGATGGGCCTGGCAGGTCAGCACGTAGCCGGCATCGACGTCGGATTGTTCGAGCGCGTAGTTCTTGTCCATGCGGACCTCGCCCTCAACCACCTTGGCACGGCAGGTGCAGCATACGCCGCCCTTGCAGGCATATGGCAGGTCCATGCCCGCACGCAGCGCCACGTCGAGGATCGAGGGATCGTCAGCACGGAACTCCACCTCGCGCCTGAGACCGTCGGCGACGATCGTGACCCGGGCCTGCGCCGCGTCGCCCGGCTCGACATGGTGCACCGGCGCCGACACCGGCACGCCGAAGCGCTCCAGATGAACCCGCTCCGCGACCACGCCACCCGCCAGCAGCCCTTCACGCACTGCGTCGATCATGCCACCCGGGCCGCAGATGAAGGCCGCATCGATGGTGTCGGCAGCGATGAGTTTATCGAGGAAGGCGAGCACGCGCTCGCGGTCGAGGCGGCCATTGAACAGCGCCACGTCCCGCGCCTCGCGCGAGAACACGTGATAAAGCGTGAAGCGCGTCAGGTAGCGATCCTTGAGGTCTTCGAGCGCCTCGGAAAAGATCACGCTGTTCTGGCGGCGATTGCCATACACGAGCGTGAAGCGGCTACCCGGCTCGGCCTTCAGCGTGCTGCGGATCATCGAGATGATCGGCGTGATGCCGACGCCCGCGGCGAAAGCGACGTAATGGCGGCGGGCGGAGGGGTCGGCATTGGCGTAGAAGCGCCCCTTGGGCGTCATCACCTCGATCACGTCGCCCACCTGGATGCCAGCGCCCGCCCAGCTCGAGAAGCGACCACCCGGGACGCGCTTGATCGCCACGCGCAGTTCGCCGTCATCGACCGCGCTGCAGATCGAGTACGAGCGCCGCAGCGACTCGCCGTCGACGGCGGTGCGGATCGTCAGGTGCTGGCCGGGAATGAAGCGGTAGTCCGCAGCCAGTTCGGCAGGGACCGCGAAGCGCACGCTGATCGCGTCGGCGGTCTCGCGCCTTACTTCGGCCACCTTGAGCGGATGAAACTTCGGGGTCATGCAGGTCTCCGTATGCTGCCGCCGCACGCGCTCGGATCGGCTTGAAGTGTTCAAAGGGCTCGCGGCAGGCCTTGCCGCGCCCGCGCCGTCGCCCGCGAGGGCGCCGAGCAGGCGTGGCTGGATCCAGGAGCCGCCGGGGTCGGGATCGATCAGGGCACGCGCAGCCTTTCTCCATGCTCGCGTGTGCCGTGCCCGGCATTATGATTGCGCACACGCGCCCTCGCGATTTTTCGCGTGGGAGCCCTCAGGAAAAGCGCGCAGCGCTACCGTCCCCAAGGGGACAAGAATGCCCCATCCGCTGCGCGCGGCGCAGCACCCGCGCTCGAGCTGAAGCGCGCGGCCGAAACATCGACCAAACCCGGCGGCGCGAGCCGCCTCTTCACCGGAGCCAGCCCATGCCCTGCTACGAGATCGACCGCGTCCGCCCGGTCGTCCATCCCACCGCCTACGTCCATCCGGACGCAGTGCTGATCGGCGACGTGTTCGTCGGCGCTGGCTGCTACGTCGCCCCGCTCGCCTCACTGCGCGGCGACTTCGGCCGCATCGTGCTCGAGGAAGGCAGCAACGTGCAGGACTGCTGCGTGCTGCACAGCTTCCCGGGCATCGACACCGTGGTCGGGATCAATGGCCACGTCGGCCACGCCGCGGTCCTGCACGCCTGCAAGGTCGGCCGCAACGCGCTGATCGGCATGAATGCGGTGGTGATGGACTACGCCGAGGTCGGCGAGGGCAGCATCGTCGCCGCCGCCGCGTTCGTGAAGGCGGAGATGAAGATCCCACCCGGCGTGCTGGTCGCCGGCGTACCGGCCAAGGTGCTGCGCGAGCTCACCGAGCAGGAACGCGAATGGAAGGTGATCGGCACGAACTGCTATCAGAGCCTCGCCCAGCGCAGCCTCGCCACGCTCAAGGCCTGCACGCCGCTCACCGAGGGTGACTTCGAGCGCAAGCGCTTCGAGATGCCCGACGTGATGCCGCTCAGCGAGGCGCGCCGCCGGGCCGGCTGAGCCCCCGCCCGCCTTGCCCGGATCCAGGCCTTGCCCCGATCCGGGCCTCGCACCGGCCGCAGCCGGAGATCCGCCGCTTTCCGTCCGCCAGCGGCCGGCCCCTTGTGGCGCAGCTCACGCGAACGGATAGGGCCACTCGTCGCTTTCCTCCGAGAACAGCCCCGCAACGAGCGTACGCAGCCAGCGGTTGCGCGGATCGTGGTGAAAGCCGCGGTGCCAGTGCTGGTAAAGCTCGATGCGCGGGATCGCCAGCGGCGGCTCGGCCATGCGCACGTTCTCGCCCACGTGGGTGAAGTAGTGCCCGATCGCGTGCGGCAGCGTGACCACCAGGTCGGAGCGGCCGATGATCCCCGGCAGGCTCATGAAGTGCGGGGTGCGCAGCACGATGCGGCGTTCGATGCGCAGGCGCTCGAGGTACTTTTCAAAAATCTCCTGGCTACGGCCCTTGGCGCGCACCGCGGCATGATCCAGGGCGAGAAAGCGCTCCAGCGACAGTTGCTTGTCCTGCACCGGATGATCGGCGCGCAGCAGGCACACGAAGCGGTGGCTGAGCAGCTTCTCGCGGTAGAAGCCGGCAGCGTCGAGGTCAGGGTAATAGCCGATCGCCAGATCGACCTCGCCGTCCTCCATCGCGCGCATCATTTCCCCCGGCGCCAGCGCCACCGAATTCAATGTGCTCTGCGGTGCCAGCCGGCGCACGCTGTCGAGGATGCGCGGCAGGAACACGAGCTCGCCGACGTCCGACAGCGCGACGGTCAGGTTTCCCGCGTAGAGCGCCGGATCGAAGCGATCGGCGACGAAGAAGTCGGTCTCCAGCCGCGCCAGCATCGCGCGTGCGCTCGCCGCCAGCCCATGTGTGCGTGCGGTCGGCGTGACGCCCGCCGAGGTCTTGATGAACAGTGGCTCACCCAGCGTGCGCCTCAAGCGGCCGAGCGCGCTGCTCACCGTCGGCTGGCTGACCCCGAGGCTCTCCGCGGCACGGCTCACGCTCCCCGCCTCATAGACGGCAATCAGCACGCGCAGCAGGTTCAGGTCGAAGTCGCGCAGGCTCATGCAGCCCCCATGATGTTATCGACAAAAACAATAAAGGTAATCCGTTCATTGTTATTGTGCATCAACGAACAGGCGCCTTTAATGAGCTCAGCAAAAAAACAAATACCCCCCGCAGATGGGATCCGGTCGAGGAGGCACACCGAACATGTTTATCCTGCACCCCATGGGCCCGGCGCCCATCCTTGTTGTGGCATCGCGGGCAATCGACGGAGCCCCGGCATGAACGCCGCCGAACACCTGCTCGCCGGCGCGCCCGGGCAAATCGCGCTGATCGAGGGCGATATCCGCGTCGACTACGCTGGCCTGCGCGCCG
>JBEOKH010000281.1:0-4575 GCA_040275625.1 Thauera sp.
GACGCTCTTCCGATCTGGCGGCAGCCGCGAACGGCAGCGGTTGGAAATCAACTCGGCGCGTGGCGGGACGGTGCGCCCGCGCCGGCGCTTTACGTTCGGCCACCCCCCTGTCGCTCAGCGCTCGAGCAAGGCCTCGGCCGGCATGCCGACGCGCACGTTGCCCCAATGGCGTCCGCCGATCAGGATCGGCATGGCGAGGTCGCACAACACCTCGCCGGTGTCGCGCAGGTAGGTCTGCAGCAGCACCGGCTCGGTGTTGCGCGCGGCGCGCAGCTCGGACGGATTCTCGAACTTGCGGCAGGTACGGTTGCCAAGCAGATCCTTCTCCGGGTCGCCGGTCAGGGGCTTCGAATACCGCGCGTTGTGCGCGCAGAGATAACCATCGGTGTTCACCGCCACCGCAAACGCCGCACCGCGCGCACGCTCCGTCGTTTCGTCGAGCATGCGCTGGCAACGACGGGTGAATTCGTCCCCCCAGCTCACCTTGAACTTGGGCGGATTGGTGCCCGCCATCGGGCGGTAGTTGCGGTCGAAGACGTCGATGCGGGCCGCGGCCATCTGCTCGAGTTCGCCCTGGATGCGATCGCGGAAACTGCGCGTCTCGTTCACCAGATTGTCGAAGGCGCCGCTGCCGATCCTGAATCGCGACACCAGTTCCTGCACCGCCTCGGTGGACTTGGTGAGGCCGAGCGTGCGCGCCTCGCACTCGTCCATTTGCCCGGCCACCGCGGTGGATAAGTGATGGATCTCGGTGACGTTCGCGTGCACGTGGGCGTTGGTCTCGGTCAACGCGGCCATGCCGCCGGCGATCTGGGTGAGCTGGCCGCCGGTACGCTCGAACTCGCCGACCATGCGCTCGAACTGTGCTGCCGAGCGCATCACCACGCCGCGCGTTTGTTCGACGTCGCCGTTGATGACATCGTTCTCGGCGCGTGTATCACCCACCAGCTCGAGCATGCCGTTGATGTTGCCGACGATCTCCTGGGTGGCCGTGTTCACCCGCTCGGCCAGCTTGCGCACCTCGTCGGCCACCACCGCAAAGCCGCGCCCAGCCTCACCCGCGCGCGCCGCCTCGATCGCGGCGTTGAGCGCAAGCAGGTTGGTCTGGTCAGCAATGTCGCGGATCAGCGCTGCGATCTGCTTGACGCTCTCGGAGCGCTGTGAAAGGTCGTCGACCGTGTGGTTGAAGCGCTGCAGCTTCTCGCTCACGGCGTTGATCTTGGACGCGATGTTGCGCACCTCGTCGAGCGACTCACGCGCGATGTCCAGATTGCGCAGCGTCGAGGCATCGATATCGCGCGCGCTGTCGGAGACCTCGCCGATCGCGGCGGTCGAGCGCGTGCTCGCCTCGAACACGGTCTGCGTCATCTCGCCCTGGCTGCGCGCATCCAGCGCCGAACGCTCGACACCGACCTTCACCTGCACCGCGTCGCGGGCGATGCTGACGCTCATCGCGCGGACCTTGCCGATGATCTCGCGCATCCTGGCAGCGAAGCGGTTGTAGGCCGCGGCGAGCTCGCGCAGTTCGTCGTGCGTGCTCAGCGGCAGGTCGCGCGAGAAATCCCCCTCGCCGCGCGCGATCTCGTCGAAGATCGTGGTGATCACGCGGATCGGACGCACGATCAGGTGACGCAGGTAGACGATCTGGCCGACCAGCATCGCGAGCGTGAGCGCCGACAGCACCAGCATCGCGTAAAGACCGGCGTCGAAGACCGCCGCCACGGACGCGAGGGTCTCCGCCGCAACGGTGCCACCGGCGAGCGCGGCTTCGACGGCCTCGCGCCTGTCCCGCCATATGTACAAATAGCCGAGGTTGACCGCGAACAGCAGCAGGAAGCTGAAGAGTTTCTTGGTCAGCGAGTTCCAGAAGGTCTTCTCGACGCCTTGGTAGATTTCCTGGAAGGTGCTCATGGGGGGATTCCGTGGGGACGGTGAATCGACGTTTGTGTTATCGGTCCCCGTTCTGGGGACTTTAGGGTCGAAGGCACGCGATCGCTGCTTTGTGCGCTGCCTGCAATGCGCGCCAGCACCACAGAAACGCCGGTTCGCGACCTGCGGCGCGCCTGCGGGTCGCCCCGGACGGGTCGCGCTTCGCTGCGCGCAGTGTCCTTTGCAGGTGCGACGCAGCTTGCGATTGCAGCGCGTGGGGCCCGCGCCGGCGCGGCGCAAGCCCTTTGGCACGTTGCGCAATTGCCCCGCCCTTCCGGCCCTGCCACAATCACGCCTTTCGCGCGCGGCCTGCTGCGGCGCGTCCACCTTCCTCGCCTCGAAGCCCCTGCCATGTCCGACCAGACGAACACCCAGCCCCAGGACGAAAACCGCCTCATCGCCGAACGCCGCGAGAAACTCGCCGCCTGGCGCGCGAGCGGCCGTGCCTTCCCCAACGATTTCTCGCGCGAGAACACCGCCGGCAAGCTCGACGAGCTCTACGGCGAAAAGGACGCCGAGGCGCTGGAAGCCACCCCGGTCGAGGTCAGGGTCGCCGGGCGCATCATGTTGAAGCGCGTGATGGGCAAAGCGAGCTTCATCACCATCCAGGATCTGTCGGGCCGCATCCAGCTCTACGTGCAGCGCGACGGCGTCGGTGAAGACGTCTACGCCCAGTTCAAGACCTGGGACATCGGCGACATCGTCGGCTGCGTCGGCACCGTGTTCAAGACCAAGACCGGCGAGCTCTCGGTCAAGGCCGCCGAGATCCGCCTGCTCACCAAGAGCCTGCGCCCGCTGCCCGACAAGTTCCATGGCCTCACCGACGTCGAGCAGAAGTACCGCCAGCGCTACGTCGACATGATCATGAACGAGCAGACGCGCTTTACCTTCGTGGCGCGCAGCCGCATGGTGCAGTCGATCCGCAACTACATGACCGGCCACGGCTTCCTCGAAGTCGAGACGCCGATGATGCACCCGATCCCGGGCGGCGCCGCGGCCAAGCCCTTCACCACCCACCACAACGCGCTCGACATGGAACTCTTCCTGCGCATCGCGCCCGAGCTGTACCTCAAGCGCCTGGTGGTGGGCGGCTTCGAGAAGGTGTTCGAGGTTAACCGCAACTTCCGCAACGAAGGCCTCAGCCCGCGCCACAACCCCGAATTCACCATGATGGAGTTCTACGAGGCGTACGCGAACTACCGCACGCTGATGGACTTCACCGAGGGCCTGATCCGCCACGCTGCGCGCGAGGCGCTGGGCACCGAAAGCTTCGTCTACCAGGGCCGCGAGCTCGACCTGTCGAGGCCCTTCCACCGCCTCACCATCGTGCAGGCGATCCGCAAGTACCACCCGGGCTTCACCGAGGAACAACTCGCCGACACCGCGTGGCTGAAGGAAAGGATCGTCGCCTTCGGCGAGAAGGTGAAGCCGGGCGGCCTGGGCAGCCTGCAGCTGCAGCTCTTCGAGGCCTGCGCCGAGGCCGAGCTGTGGGAGCCGACCTTCATCATCGACTACCCGGTCGAGGTGTCGCCGCTGGCGCGCGCCTCGGACACCGACCCCGAGATCACCGAGCGCTTCGAGCTCTTCATCGTCGGCCGCGAGATCGCCAACGGCTTCTCCGAGCTCAACGACCCCGAGGACCAGGCCGCGCGCTTCCGCGCCCAGGTCGAGGCCAAGGAGGCCGGCGACGAGGAGGCCATGTATTACGACGCCGACTACATCCGCGCGCTCGAGTTCGGCCTGCCCCCGACCGGCGGCTGCGGCATCGGCATCGACCGCCTGGTGATGCTGCTCACCGACGCGCCGGCGATCCGCGACGTGATCCTGTTCCCGCAGATGCGCCCCGAGTACTCGGCCAGCACCACGCTGCAGGACGGCGAACTCTGAGCCCGCCGTCCGGCGCGTGGCGCATCGTGCCGCTGCGCACCGGGCGATGATGCACGCTGCGCGTCCCATGGCCATCGTCCCTGCCCGCCTCGCGCACACGCCCGAGGGCGTGCTTTACTCGAGCGCCTTCGCCGACGTCTACCACTCGCGCGACGACGCGCTCGGGCAGGCACACGCGGTGTTCCTGGCCGGCAACGGCCTGCCGCAGCGCTGGCAGGGCCGAGAGCGCTTCACCATCGTCGAGACCGGCTTCGGTGCCGGGCTCAACTTCCTCGCCACCTGGGCGGCGTGGCGCGCGGACCCTCAACGCTGCGCGCGCCTGCACTTCGTGTCCTGCGAGCGCGAGCCCTTTCGCGGCGAGGACCTCGCCCTCATTCATGCGCGCTGGCCGAACCTGGCCGCGCAGGCTGCCGAGTTGCAGGCGCAGTGGCCGGTGCTCGCCCCCGGCGTGCACCGGCTCGATCTCGACCACGGGCGCGTCACGCTGACGCTGCATTTCGGCGATGCGGCACAAGGGCTCGCACAGCTCGCGGCGCGTGCCGATGCCTTCTATCTTGACGGCTTCGCCCCGGCACGCAATCCGGAACTATGGACCGAGCGGATCTTTCACCTGCTCGCCCGCCTCGCAGCCCCCCACGCCACCCTTGCCACCTGGTCGGCAGCCGGCGCGGTGCGCGAAGGTTTGCGCCGTGCCGGCTTCGCGACCGAAAAGGCACCCGGCTTCGGCACCAAATGGCAGATGCTGCGCGGACATCTCGC